>CAYXGP010000101.1:0-27870 GCA_964464515.1 uncultured Enterobacterales bacterium | reverse complement strand
GGCCCACGGGTATGCGCTGCGGGAGATCCTCCGTCTCGGCCGGCTCGTTCCGGTCCATCCTCAGGCTGGTCAGTTCTTCGACGGTCCACTGCAGACACCGCCGAGTGGACCGCCAGCGCCCTGGAGTATCCGGCGGATACCCACCGATCTCCTGGGAGCCCACCGCTTGATCCTCCCAGGTGGGCTCCCGAGCGTATATCGAAGGACAGAGAACGACCGGCGTGCGTTGGTCCTGCCCGGCGAGCTCCACATCGGCTGGAACGGAGCCTCTCTGGAGGCGATCCTCCTTCACCTGGAGCACCGCCCCGCGCTTCGGGCGCACGGCGCCGTGGTGAGTCGCCTGGCCCGGGCGCTCTCTACCCGGACGACGCTTCTGGATGAGCGAGCGTCGGATGTCGTGGCGCTGATCCGCGGGCTGAAGGACCACCCCGAAGAGCGTGGGCTCGTCATGGCCGCGCTGCGCGCGCAGCAGTGGCGGGTCGTGACCTTCGAGGAGGCCTGCGGAACGCAGGCGACCCTGGACGCGCACATCGCGCAAGGTACGGTGACTCTCGGAGAGCTCGGCGCGACGCCCGCGGCCAACCGGGTGCGGTTTCAGGTGGGGGTACGCTCTCCTGATGGTGTCGGCTCACCTGCGACCATCTGGTTTCCCGGCGTTGACCTCCGGGGCGATCGGCTGCTGATGTTGTACGAAGATGTCCGCACGTCCCTCCGGCCTGGCGGCGGCGATGCAGATGACGTCGCGGCGCGCCTCCAGGCCTCTCTCGGGGGGTACCGGACCCGGCTTCGGAGGCTGCTGCATCCTGAAGAGTCGGGCCAGGACCCGCAGATTCGTGAACACCGCAGCGCGCTTCTCGTCTGCCTGGCAGAGCTGGTCTGCAGGGCGTGGGTCACCCGAATCAGTGAATCGAAAGTGGGCGACCCGCTCCCGGTAGCGATCTCGGAACTGTATACGCGAATTGTCGAGGCGGTCGAATCCGTCAGGTCAGCGGACGAGCTGACGCTGCTGCCGTCCCGGCTTCATTACGAACGATTCCACACTGAGGGGCTCCCGTACTCCGGCCTCCAATTCGAAGGAGCGATCTTCGTACGCGGGCGCCCAACACTCGCGCGCCCCGACTCCACGCAGAGAGAGTCGTTGTCCCGCGGCGGGCTCCCGCCGCTGGTCGCCAGCTCCCTTGAAGTGGTCACTCTCCTCCGCGCGCTCGTCCCTGAGCCCGACCTGCCGCCTGAGCTGCTGCGCACGTTCGAGGCCCTGCGACACTCTCGAGAGCTGCACGGTGACACGCCCGAGGTGTGGACTCTCGAGCTCTACGAGCGCGGTCGTCGCCTCTTGATGTCCGCCATCCCCGCAGCGTCGCATGCGCAGCTGATCCCCCCCCTGGCTCGGCTGCTCGCCGCCATCTCCGCGCACACCCTCGGTGGCTTGGAGAGCGCAGAGACGCTCCCGACGCTCAAGACATATCGGGGTTCATGGGAGCTCGGTGGGGCGAAGCCAGGGACGATATGGCGCTTCCCGCCGGTTCACTCCCCTTCGCCCGCCCAGACCACCCTGGAGATCATCATCAAGGCCGGAGATGCGGACTTCTCACAAGCCCTGCGGGTGCTGTGTACCGCGCTCCAGCCGCTGGTCGATGAGCCCATCCTCCGCCGACTGGTCGCCGCGACCACCCACGATGCACTCATCGAGGAGCTGCAGAGCGAGGGGGCCAGCCACCTCCGGGAGGTGCTCCGGAGATCGGCGTGGACCGCCCAACCCAATCGACTCGACCTCGCTCTGCTCGACCGATCGTTCCTGGATGGTCAGGGCATCCCCCTGGGCGGATCGAAGGCTCTCCGCGAGGACATCCTGCGTTGGAACGCTGGCGCGGCGGAAGAGGTCAAGCGCGAGGGGCTGGTCCTGCGCTGGGACGAGGCCTGGTACGTCATCCAACCCGCGCAGGTCTGGGTACCGGCGCCCCCTGGAGACGCCATCAGTCAGCTCGTTGGTGACGTGCTTCGCAGCGTCGACGATCGATATCCCCGAGCCCTGCGAGATGCCTGTCAGGCCAATGGCGAGGTCTTTCGCAGCTGGAATTGCCAGCGTAACGATGACGAGACGACCTACCTCCAATCCGTTCGCTCGATCTTCGAGACGCTGTATCCGCTCTCCACCGACCGCGTATCCCACTTGACCGAGCAGCAGCGCCGAGCACAGCGTCTTCTGGAGGAGCGATGCACGGTTTCGCCGCGTGCGTCCGGTCCTCGCGGGCTGAGCTTTCAGCTGCTCCCCTCCGACGCGCACCCCGACGTCGAGGGTTACGTCGATTACCAGGATGAATGGGCCGATCGCGCCGGGCCGCGCGCTCGGCATCGTCCGGCGCTGTTCACTCTTCGAGACGACCACCGCGAGACGCTGCTGTTTCGCGCCGTCCGGGTACGACGATCCACACACCCGGAGCCTTATCTCCTACAGTTCGGCCGCACCTTTCAGGCTCTCCTGTCGACGTTCGACGAAGCCGGCGGGGAGACAGCTACGCGAAGGCAGATCGAGGACATCGGTATCGGCTTTCGGTCCGAGATCGACAACATATTGGAGTACGTGCCCAGTCAACAACAGGAGTCCACCCTCCTCTCGGCGATGGTCTACGCTGTGATCTCCCTGATCGTCTCCGAGATGGAGCGAGGCTCTCCGGGCCTGCCGGTTCTGATCGACGGTCTGTGGTCCCAGCGCGAACAGCTCGCACAGCATGGCATCTCTTTCTTCCCGGAGCGACCCGAGGTCGTGGCGCAGGAGTCGATCACCCGACTCCTCGTCGAGGAACCGCAGGGGCTGCCGGAGGTATGGAGGAGCGAGGTGGGCCCCATCGCGCTCTACTACGCAGAAGATGAAGAGCCCGGGGCGGTGCTGGTCCCGTCCGTGAAGTTCGGGACCGTGCTCATGACCCCGGTCCCACCAGAGCCCCGTATCCTCTGCATGGTCCCGACCGCCCTGCGTCCGGGCTGGTGCGCGGCCTTCGTCCGGCAGGGACCCCGGATCGCGCGCCTCGCGCGGAACCCAGGGCCCATCCTCGCCGCCTATTCAGCCGTGAGACACCAGATCGTTCGGGCGAAGCCGGGCGCAGAGTCCGTTGGAGTCCAGGCGCTCCTGCTCTGTTGTATAAACGAGGTGGACTATCTGGTGCATGTTCGGCCAGCCCGGGCCTCGGAGCCCCTCATCCGGGAGGCGCAGGCTCAGCTGATTCGAGCGCTCTACTCCGCAGCGGGTCTCCAGGAGCACCCGATCGCCATTGGGCAGCCCCGCTTTGTGGGTCCGAGTGACTTCCTTCACGAAGACTCAAGGGTGATTCCACCCCGACCGGGGCAGCCCTCTGGAGTGGTTGTTTCCGTGATGCGAAGGGCGTTCTTCCGACGCTCTGCGGGCCACACCGAGTACATACAGACCGCCATCATCATGAGTACCTCTTGATGGACGCTCGGGAACGCTCGGTCTACCTCAAGCTGAGCCGCTTTTCGTTCCTCCATGACCAGCTCCGCAGAGGTCAGGCCGGCTCCTCGGCGGAGCTCGGCGGAGCGTTCCAGGATCTATGGGAGATCGTTGGAGGGCCGGGTCAGCGGGGCCTCGGAGTCGAAGCCTTGCGCCTCGCGCGCCACGCGCTGTCTCAGCTCGGCTGGCGGGTCATCGGCGCTGTTGGTGAGTCGCTGCACTCAGGTGAATGGATCCACTCGGCGCGACCGGGGACGCCGCCCCGAGAACCCCGGGGCCACGTCCTGCGCCCCTGCCTCATTCCCTCCGAGGGCAGGGCGATCGCCGGGCGCCGCGGCTTCCCTCTGACGGACCTCCAGGAGCTGGGTTTCATCGCCAGCAGGAACCGAGAGCGGGCGTGCTCTCCGGTGCTGCTTGAGCGCTTCCTCCGGTTCTGGCGCACGGATGGCTGCGTGGGCCCCTCGGAGAAGCAGGCCATTGAGCTCATGGAGAGGAACGGGTACCGGGTCATCACCAAGCCCTGGCTGGGGCACTGGATATGGGAATCGGAGGGAGACCATCGCGAACGGGTGCGGCTCCCCTGCGTCATCGAGCAGCGCTCCGGGATCGTCGCCCAGGAGGGAGAGAGAGGGTACCCTGAGCGCGCACTTCATCGGCTTCATCGCATGCTGCTCCGCGGCGCGAACGCAACCGATGAGCAAGAACAGGAGCTCGGCGCCTGCATCCCCTGGCCCAGCCTCCGCGCCGAGGGAGACTACGAGCGCGCCAAGCAGCTGCTCGACGAACACAGGTGGACGGTGATCGATGGTCTGGAGCAGTCCGTCGTCGTCGGCCTGTGGTCCCCCTCCGAGGCGATGGCTGAAGGGCTGCTGCCGGACCAGACCCTCCGCCCGTATGTCCGCTCTCCGAGAGGCCACAGGTTCCCCGGAACGCGGGGCTCCGAGCTCACACCAACCCAACGCATGCGGGCCGCCCTCCTCGACGCCTCCCGCTCGGATTTGGAGGTGCAGGCGGAGGTGGTACGATCGTGGCCCCAACTCAGCGACGCTGACGCGTCCGAGATCGTGCAGATCTTCCGGCGCCACGAGTGGACGGTCATCGCCGACCGAGACGCGTCGCTGTGCTCTGGGGCCTGGGAGCGCTCGGGGGATTGGGAGTGCTCAGGAGACCTGGGCGCCCAGCCGAGCTCGCTGGCTGCGGACGGGACTCAGGGACGTTGGGTCGAACGTCCGTATCTGCGCTCTCCTTCGGGGAGAGCGTTCTCGGGACTTCGCGGCTTCCGGATGACACCTCTGGATCGGCTCCGGGTGACCTCGGAGAAGGAGCTTCTGCGAACCGACTCAGCTGCGCCGGGCGAGGAGTTCCGTGCTGCGCTGCAGGAGTGCTGGTTGGCCGGAGCGCACGAACAGGTCATCAGCCTCCTCTCACGAGGGTGGCACGTCATCCACACCCTGGAGTCGTCGATTCGCCAGGGTCGTTGGCTCCCTCCGCGATCCACCGCCGCCGCGGAAGAGGGGGGCGAACCAGGGGGAACGGTGTATCTCCCCAGCGTCATTCATCGCCGCGCCCCCGGTCGGTTCGTTCCGGGAATTCGCGGCGCGCCGCTGACAGCGTTTCAGCGGTTCGAAGCGGAGCGGTTCCGCTTTGAACGGTCGGAGGCCGGAATCGATGAGAGCAGCTTGCTGAGCACCTTCGCCTCTGTTTGGAGGTCAGGCGGAGGTGACGCAGGGCGGGAGATTGCCTCGGCCGCCGCCCACATGGAGCGCCTGGGTTGGCGTGTAATCGGCGATGAGACAGCCTCTCTTCGACTGGACCATCGGTTTGATCGGGGGACCGAGCCGAGGACCAGGGCCCAGGCGGATCGCAGCCAGGTCTCCCTGCCCTGCGTGTTCCCGGTCCCGGGAGCAGGACGGACCTCCGAGCGCCAGGGAAGCCGAGGTTTCTCCCTGTCGCCGCTCCACCGTCTCCATCGGGCTCTGGGCCGCGGAGACACCCAGGAGGTCGGGGACTGCTTCCTGCGGCTATGGGAAGTGGCAGCGGTCGACCACCCGGACCCTCGTCGGGGAGCCGCGGTGGCGACCGCCGTGCATTGGCTCGTGGACCTGCACGGCTGGACGATTGTCGCGGACAAAGAAGACGCGCGAAGGCGTGGACTCTGGGAACCGAACGTCGATCAGATACAGCCGTCCGACCGTCAGGTCGCAGTCCGCCCGTTCCTCCGGAGCCCACCGCCGGCTTCACGAACATGGATGGGGGTGCGGGGGTTCCCGATCATCCCGGAGACCCAGCTGCGCGAGGCCCTCTCGCGCGCGGACGAACGCCAGGCCCTCGCCGTCTTCCACAGGGCCTTCAAGAGCGCGACTCAGCACGGTCTCCCGACGACACCGGCCGCTCCGGAGGTGGAGCAGTCCGCGGAGATAGAGCGACTCGCCGACATGCTGAAGGATGCGGGCTGGCGAGTCGTCGTTCGGTCCGAGACATCGCGTACAGAGGGAGACTGGGAACCGGACGGTTCCCACGGCGACGGCCCGGCGACAAGTACCTGGGTGGAGCACCCGTACCTCCGCAGCCCGCGCGGCCACGGGTCTCGCGGCCGGCGCGGATTTGCGCTTCATCCCCTCGACGAGGTTCTCTACCTTCTGGCGCGCGGATACGGGCGGCAGGACTGGCGCAGGCTGGCCGCTGCGGTGGAGCGGCTGAGCCTGATTCAGCCCACCCCTGAGAACCGAGAGAGGGTCATCGCGGCCCTGGAGCCCCACGGCTGGCGGGCCATCAGATTCTGGAGAGACAGCATCACGCAGGGGGAGTGGCGCCCCGCCGAGGAGCGGCGCGGGCGACCCTGCGAGGATCCGCAGCAGGTGTTCTGGCCCAGCTTCGTCCACACCCGACACTCCGGCAGGTTCATCGCCGGCTTGCTTGGGAGGGAGCTGACTTGCTTGGAGCGCTTGCAGCGAACGCTCGCCCGGGGCGAAGGAGACCGTCTGATCGCGAAGGCCTTCCGCCATGCCTGGAGCGACGGTGGGCATCGGGAGCGGGCCGAAGCGAGCGCGCTGATGCGCGCCGCCGGCTGGTCGGTTCTGGACCGCCATGCCGAATCAGAGAGGCGCCAGCCCGGAGCCTGGGAAGCGGGAGCGGATCGTGGTCCGGCTGATCTGGTCAGCGGGCTCGTTGAGTCTCCGTTCTTTCGCAGCCCCAGCGGCAGAGAATTCCAGGGACGTCGTGGGTTCTCCCCCCCGCTGTTCACATGGACAGCTCGGCTTCGGAAGCGCCTGATGAAGGTCGGACGGACGCTGCGGCCGCTGGCTGGACAGCTGGCCGATCGCTACGCGTCGCGCCTGTCTGCCTCCAGCACACCGGAGGGAAGCGACCTGCTCCGCTTCCTGGAGGAGGCCCGGCGACGCGAGGCCGGGTGCCAGGTCGCCACGCTCCTGTTCCACCCTGACGACGCGCCGCTCATCTGGCGCGTCGACTCAGAAGACCCGGCGGCTCTCTCGTCGCTGGGAGAGGCCTTCGCAGAGGCGTTCGTAGAGCTCGGTCTGCTCGTGAGGGCGCCCTTCCCACGGGTGACGCGCCGCTCAGTGGTGTTCCGGCCCGAGCTGGCGACCGACGACTCCATGCTGGTGTGCGCCGAGGGCCGTGTCTCTCAGCTCGCGGAACTCTGCTCCGTGTTGGAGGACATCTGCGTTGTCCTCGCCTCCGACAGAGCACCGGGCAGCGACGACGACTGCGTCCAGATGTCGGAGCGGCTCGTCCGCCTGTCGACCTGGTGCGCAGATGAGCGCCTCCTTCATCTCGGGACCGGCAAGCAGAACATCATCTACTGCGCGACCGTCGCATTGGACGCGTGGCACCGCTGCGCACCTGAGCGGAGACGAGCTCGGCGTGACGAGCTGCTCATCGCGCTCTGTGACGCCTCCAACATGCGCGAAGCCCTCTCATCGAGCGTCGGCGGCGATGAGCTGACTGCTGACACGGTCTACCACCCCCGAGAGGAGAGCCAATGGGGTGTCCGCTCCGCTGCACGCAGCTGGCTCCCGGTGGTGATCGGTCGCCGCCATGACATGGTGGGTATGGTGCGCTTCGTGCGGTCCGACCCCCACCCAGCCCAGCTCCTCCTGCGCACAGCAGCTCACGATGTGCGTGGCGCCTTCGGAGATCTTCTGCGAGAGCGCTGCGATGAACTCAGCCAGGCCGGTCGGGGCCTCGACCGCGTGAAGGCGATCATCCACTTCTGTCACGAGCTCTGCGAGAACCACGCCGACGATCTGCAGAGGCTCGGGCTGTCCGCTCTACCCGCGCAGGTGATGACAAAGACCGTCGAGGGCGACACGCCAGACGCGCAGCTCCACGAAGACCATCCCCGCGAGCTGATCAGGCAGATCAAGACCCCGACTGATTTGGATGACTACGAGCTCTTCGTCCCCGGGGTTTCGGGCCTGCCCGGCTGTCCCCCCGAGCAGCCGGTGCGCTATCGGTTCGTGCAGCCTGCGTGGAGCGCAGCGCAGAGAGCGCTTCGGGCCGCCCGGGTCAAGCTGGCGGGGAGCATCGGACTCAACGAGGAGATCCGAGCGTCTTTCGCGCGCGCCCTCGACGTCATGGCCTGGGAGCGCGGCCATGCCCGAGGCGACTATCGGGAGAGCGCAGAGCGCACCCATGAGCTGCTGGTGGAGACCCTCGCGCTCGTGAGAACGGAGGGCCTGGCGGGTCAGGTGGATTGGTTCGAGGCCCTGTTCAGAGAACTCTCCATCCCCGGATACAGGTTTCAATTGGAGATCCTGGCACATGCACCGGGACTGGAGTCGGTGGAATTCGGGTGGTCTCCACCGGCACCGCGGCTCATCAAGGCCCGACGCCAGCTCGCCGGAGAGGTGATCCTCCAGCCCGGGCTCATCCGCATGATGGAAGGGGCGCCCCCCGTCTCCGTGCGCACACAGAGTTATCTCAAACCCCTCGGGGACTTCGAACGCCTCTACGATACACTTCAGCGAGTGCTTCTGGATGTCGAGACGACTGCGTCCGCTCTGCTGGAGGGGGCTGCTCCCCGCGAGCATGTGGCACTCCACGCCCTCCTACGCGTCGCGAGGAGCCAACTGCAGCGGCTCCTGTCCGGTCGTGGAGACGCCTATCTGTTCGGAAACCGGCGCGAACTCACGCCCGATGATGAGACGGTTCGGCGCCTCTGGTCCCCCATCGATCAGCTGCTCCTGGAGGGGCGCCGGGTCCTCGAAAACAAGCGGTTTCTCAACGTCTTTGACCGGATCGCAGATCGGATCGAGCGCGCCGACATCCCCCTGTTCATCGATGAGTCCGCCAGGGAGGCCCCGTTCTGGTTTGGGTGGGGTGATGTGACCCCGGTGGGCCAGAGACGACCCCTGTCCGTCGCCCACATGCTCCGCGATGAAGAGAGGATCACCGACGCGGCGTTCTGTGGCGTCTGGTCGTTCGGGTCACGGCACGAACGAGAGCGGCTGCTGCAGCACTGCGGTCGCGTTCGCACGAGTCTTCGGCGATTCCGGCGAAAGAGGACGAAAGAGCCCCTTTCCCTCAGCCTGTCGCGGCGTCCCACCTGGGATCAGCCGGAGCGAGCGCTCGCGGGTCTGGAGGAGCTCCTCGGGGGGCGCTGCACCAGCATGACCCCGCGTTGGGTCGATTCGTTCTTCCGAACGATCGGCCAGATGCAGACACCGTACGAACGCCGGATGGAATTCGGAAACAACCAGTGGGACTCCTGGGAGGCATTCGGACGACTGCTGGTCGAACTCATCGATCATCTGTCTCGCTGCCCCATGGATGCCCAGACCACGCTGTTGCTGGAGACGGGCTTGTCGCGCCGGCTCTGTGACGGCGAGATAATCATGCTGAAACGTGAACCAGACGCGTCATGAGCCGCCGCTCGGAGCAGGCCAGCCCGCATCGAACGCCGACCCGGCACCCCGCCGCTCGGAGCCATCCGGCCGACACGCGCAGGCCGCCCGAAGCTGGTTGACCGGCAGGGGGAGCACACCCAGACTCGCCAGCGCGCCGAGCATCCACACGTTGAGGCCGCGCAGGTCTC
The DNA here is from genome assembly GCA_964464515.1 of uncultured Enterobacterales bacterium. Classification (GTDB taxonomy): domain Bacteria; phylum Myxococcota_A; class UBA796; order UBA796; family UBA2385; genus CAYXGP01. Next base: position 18,349 of record CAYXGP010000101.1, on the reverse strand, counting down.
CGCCGACCGGCCCGTCCAGCACCACCAGCCGCCCGACGGCGGCTCGGATCTCAGCCAGCACCCCGTCCACGTCCGGGTAGGCGACTCCCTGCAGCGTCATGGGGGTCGGCGTGATGGGTCGGCGGCTGACCAGCGCGATCGTGGAAGGGCCCACCCGGGGTCGCGCCCGCAGGGCCTCCAGCGGCTCGAGGGCCAGCAGCACATCTGCGCCCCCTTCAGGGATGAACGCCCCCCGGCCGGCTCCGATCACCACGGTGGACGCGACGCTGCCTCCGCGCTGGGACATGCCGTGGAGCTGTCCCACCCGCACGTCCAGTCCGGCGGCCAGCGCCGCCTCGCCCAGCGCGCGGCCCGCGGTGAGCACGCCCTGCCCGCCGACCCCGACGATCAGCACCGAGAACCTCACGCCAGCACCACGCGGGCGTAATCGGGGCAGGGTTGAATGGCCCCGTTGGGGCAGGGTTGAATGGCCCCGTTGGGGCAGAGCTCCGCGCAGACGCCGCAGCCGTTGCAGAGGAGCGGGTCGATCCGGATCTCCCCCTCCGACACCACGAACGCGGGGCAGCCGAACAGGTCGAGGCAGGCCCGACAGGTCCGGCAGCCCCCGCAGCCCAGGCATCGAGCGGCCTCCGCGCGCGCGCTCGCCGGCTCGAAGGCGCCCACTACCTCGCCGCTGTTGCGTCTGCGCTCGGCGGGCTCGAGGGTCGGCGGGTGGAGGCGACGGCTCGTCTTCCAGGCGCGGATCCAGGACAGGTCCGGCCCCGGCCAGTCGCCGGACTTCGGCGGGGGACGGCGCCGATCGGCGATCTCGGGGCCCCGCAGCGCGGCGTCCAGGCCCCAGGCCCCGCGCAGCCCGGCGGCCATCGCCCCGGTGACGGTGCGGCCCCCGGCGATCATGTCTCCGCCCGCGAAGATCCTCGAGTGTGCGGTCCGGCCGGTGTCGGGGTCAGCCGTCAGCCCCTCGCGGCCGATGTCGAGCGGCGGATCGGCGGGCCCCAGGAACGTCTGGTCGAGCCGCTGTCCGATGGCGGTGACGACGAGATCTGCATGAATGACGTGCTCCGAGCCAGGCTCGGTGGGCGGGAGTCCGTCGCCTGTGGGCGCGCCCGCCCGCAGACACTCCACGCCGCGGCGCTCCAGAAGGCGCCGGGGCAGCCGCCGATCGAGGATCTCCACGCCCTCCTCTTCAGCCGCCGCCAGCTCACAGGCCAGCGCGGGCATATCGTCGCGGGGCTCGGGGCAGACGATCGCGACCTCCAGAGCCCCCCGCCGCAGCGCCGCCCGCGCGACATCCACAGCGGCGTTCCCGCCCCCGATCACCAGCACTCCAGCCCCCTCGACCCCGCCCTGATCGCGGGCCAGGAACGAGAGCGCGTCCTGCACGTCGGGTCCACCCGGGACCGCCGGGAGCTCCAGCGCGGCGGGTCGATGTGCGCCCAGCGCAAGGAACACCGCGTCGTGGTCGGCCAGCAGCGCGGTCAGCGACAGCTCCTGCCCCAGCCGTCGGCCCCCGACGAACGTCACGCCGAGCGCCTCCAGGCCGGCCAGATCTCTCTCCAGGGCGTCAAGCGGAAGCCGGAACCGGGGGATCCCCGAGCGCAGCAGCCCGCCCGGCTGCGCGGCGGCGTCGTACACCGTCACGTCGTAGCCACGCTGCCGAAGGTCCCAGGCCGCCGCCAGCCCGGCAGGCCCCGCGCCCACCACCGCCACCGCGCGCCCGTTCGGGGCCTCCAGCGTGGGGCGCCAGGGCGGCGCATCGACCGTCTGCTCCATGACGAACCGCTTCAGATCGTTCACGGCCACCGCGCCGTCCGTCCCCGCCCGGACGCAGGCCACCTCGCAGGGACGGTGGCAGACCCTGCAGACCGACTCGGGCAGCGGGATCCGGCTGGCGATCAGCTCACGGGCCGCGTCAAGCTCGCCAGCCGCTATGCGCGCGGCGTAGCCCTGGATGCACACCCCCAGCGGGCATGCGGCGGAGCAGGCCGCGACCCCCGGGGTCTCCAACTCGAGCGTCCCCGCTCCGAGCAGCTCTGCGCCGAACAGCTCGGCCCCGCCCTTCACGTCAGAAGGCCGCTCGCCGATCTGGGCGACCCGACTGAGGCAGCCGACGCGCTGAGCCGAGATGGTGGGCGACTGCCCGCAGCCCATCCCGCTGGACTCCCGCCCGCAGGTGGCGCAGAGCGAGCCGGTGATCTGGAAGGCGCCGGTGTGGGCCGGCTGACCGGTGGCCTTCTCGGTGTAGACCGGACAGGGGCTGCGGGCCACCAGCACGCTCAGTCCGCGGCGATCGCGCGCGCGCTCGAACGCGCTGACGGCTGCGGGCAGGTTCGTGGGATCGAAGACCTCCACATGCTCTGCGCCCAGCGCGCGCGCCACGCCGGCGATGTCCACCTGCCGCTCGGGCTTCCCCCCGACCAGCGCCACCCCCGGGCTGTCCTGGAAGCCCGTCATGGCCGTCACGCAATTGTCGAGGACCACCGCCACCATGTCCACGTCTTCCTTGATGGCCCCCAGCAGCGGAGGCATCCCGGCGTGGAAGAAGGTGGAGTCGCCCAGGAAACCCAGGGTCTTGCGTCCGGTGACGCGGCTCGCCCCCGCCGCCATCGAGAAGCCCGCGCCCATGCACAGCAAGGCGTCGGTGCCGTTCAGGGGCGCGCCGGCCCCCAGGGTGTAGCAGCCGATGTCGCCGAACATGAGCGGCTCGTCACCGAAGACCGTTCGGGCCGCAAAGAACGACGAGCGATGGGGGCACGACGGGCAGAGCACCGGGGGACGTCCTGGCACCGCCGGCGCTTCGACCTCGGGCGCATCTCGCGCCGGGCCCCCCAAACCCATCCCCAGGCCGAGGGCGCTGCGCAGGCCGGCGCGGATGATCTCGGGGCTGTACTCGAACGGCTCGGGCAGATCTCCGGTGCGCTTGCCGCGGATGTCGACGCGGATCCCGCGGCGGGAGGCCAGCGCGTGCAGGGCGTCCTCCAGGAAAGGGCTCAGCTCCTCGACCACCAGCACGCGCCCGCTCTCCTCAAGACGGTGGGCCTCCAGAAGCTGCGCCAGAGCGTCTTCGGGCAGGGGCCACACGCCGGGAAGCGTGATCAGCGTGACGTCGTCAGTCGCTCCCAGCTCGTCGAGGAGATCCGCGACCGTCGCGGCGGGGGCTCCGGCAGCGATCACCACCCGGCGCCCCGATCCCGGTCCTTCTGATGAGCCCGATCTCCCTGATGAGCCCGACCCCCCTGATGAGTCCAAGCTCCCTGATGAGACGGCGTCAGCGCGCTGCATCCAGGTCTGGTTCCAGCGACGCGCCACCGCCAGACGCTCGGGGATCTCCAGCCGCAGTCGGCGGGCGTTCACGGGGATGGGGATGAACCGCGACGGATCACGCACGAAGCCGGAGACCCTGGGGGCGAGCCGCGGCTGGAAGCGAACCGGCGCGCGGGTGTGGGCGACGCGGGTGGTGATCCGCAGCAGCACCGGGAGCTGCGCCTCCTCGCTGAGCGCGAAGGCCTCGCGGGTGAGCCGCTGGGCGTCTGCGGGTGTTGGGGGATCGATGACGGGGATGTGGAGCATCCGGGCCAGGTGGCGCTGATCGGCCTCGTTGGGGCTGGTCAGGCACGAGGGATCGGCGGCGCTCACGATCACCAGGCCGCCCACGACCCCGACGTACGGGATGGTGGACAGCGGATCTCCGGCCACCATCAGCCCCAGGTGCTTCATCGCGCAGATGGCCCGCGCACCAGCCAGCGACGCCGCGAAGGCCAGCTCCAGCGCGACCTTTTCGTTGACAGCGTACTCGAAGGGGATGCCCAGCTCGGGGGCGATACGGGCGAACGTGTCGGTGATCTCGCTCGACGGCGTGCCGGGGTACCCCGTGGCGTAGGCCACGCCGGCCTCCAGCGCGCCCCGGACGACGGCCTCGTTGCCCAGCAGGAGCGCGACGTGGCCGGGTCTGTCGTCCAGGAGCGGATCAGGCATCAGCCGGAGACCTCCACGACCAGCGCCATCGCGGTGTCGCCCGCTGCGCAGCCGCTGAACAGCCCCACGCCGCCGCCCCGCAACGCCAGCTCCTCGATCAGCTCGATGATCGCGCGCATCCCCATCGGCGCCTGGGGGTGCCCGTAGATGAGCGGCGAGCCGAAGTTGTTCACCGCCTCGGGGGCCAGACCGGTGGCCCGGCAGAAGTAGACGTCCCCGGCGGCGAAGGGGTTGTGGATCTTGACCGCCGCGCAGTCAGCCAGGGTGCGGCCCGCGCGCTCCAGCGCCTGGAGGGCCGCGGGGACCACCGCCAGCGGCATGTGCCCCTTCTCGGCGCGCGCCTCGGCCCAGCTGCGGATCCTCACGCGGATCGCAGGATCGCGGGACAGCTCCGCTGCGCGCGCCGCGGAGCACACGAGCAGCCCCGCGTTGGCGTCGGCGGGGTGGGTCTGCGTGCCGAAGGTCACGGTGCCGTCGGGCAGCACCGGGCGCAGGCGCGCCAGGCCCTCAGCGGTGCTCGGACGGATCCCCTCGTCGGCCTCGACGGTCGCCACCACCCGACGACCCCTGCGGATCTCCACCGGCAGCATGTAGCGACGCTGGAAGGCGCGATCGTCGGCCAGGGCGTCCTCGTATTGCTGGAACCTGAGCGCGGTCAGCTCGTCCTGCTCGGCCCGGCCGATGTCCTCTCGCGCGGCGACCCGCTCGGCGGTGGAGATCATCGACCCGCCCGCGTAGGGATCGCGGCCGAAGTTGTCCATCACCGGATCCTCGTGCTCCCCCTGCCCCCCCGGGCCGTCGGGGCGGGGGTAGTAGATGTGCGGGCCGTTGCTGACCCGATCACAGGCCACCGCGAGCACGCAGCTCCGCAACCCCAGCTCCACCTCGCCAGCGGCGGTCGCCAGCATCCGCGCGGAGGTGGCGCAGGCCTGGGCGATCGTGGGGCCGGTGATGCCCTCGGCGCCGATGAGACCCGCCAGCCAGGGAGCGCCGTAGAAGCAGGCCTTCTGGTGAACGGTCGTGCCGAGCACCAGCCCGTCGAGGGCCTCCGCGGGCACCTCGCGGCGGGTCAGGAAGTCCGAAGCCACCTGTCCGGCGAGCTCGATGGCGTGCTTGGCCGCGAAGCTGCCCTGCCAGCGGCAGAACGGCGTGCTCCACCAGGCGCCGTAGGGGATGTGGGTCTTGTTCATCGCGCTCCTCCGTGGCGAACTCGGGTCAGCCTGTCCTGTTGCTCAACCGGTCCGGGTCAGCCGGTCCTGGTAAAGTCCGGGCGGCGGCGCTCTCCGAAGGCGGTGATGCCCTCCCGGGCGGCGGCCGTGCAGGCGCTGCTCCCGAAGGCGCGGTAGCCGATCTCCAGAGCCTCCCCCAGCGTGTCTGCAGCGGCGGCGTCGCGAATCGCGGCGTCGATGATCCCCATCACCTCGACGCTGAGCGGCGGACCCTCGCCGTCCGGCGCGGGGAGCGGGGGGAGCGCCACGGGGCCGTCCAGATCGGGCCGCTGCTCAAGCGCGAGCGCGCGCACCCGCGAGAACGCGAGCTCGAACAGCTCGGCGTGATCTGCGGCGAGCGCGTCCACCACGCCCAGCTCGTGCGCCTGCACCGCGGACATGCGGGTGCCGCACCGCAGCATCTGCGCGAAGATCTCCGCGGCGGCGGGCCAGCGCCGGAAGGGAACGACCATGCCGCCGATGCCCGGGGCGATCCCCAGGGTGATCTCGGGGAACTGCAGGCGCGCCCCCGACACCGCGACGACGCCGTGACAGCGCAGAGCCAGCTCCAGACCCCCACCAAGCGCCAGCCCGCCCAGCGCGGCGACCACGGGCTTGTCCATCTCGTCGATGTGGACCAGCAGGCGGGAGCAGGCCCGCGCGAAGTCCGCGGCAGCCTCGAAGTCGCCGAGGGTCTGTGGGAAGCGGCCGATGTCCGCGCCGGCGCAGAAGGCGCGGGTGCCGAAGCCGGTGATCACGAAGCCGGTGACCTCCGGGTCGGGGGCGAGGACGCGCACGGCGTCCAGGAGCTCATCGGTCACCCGATCGTCCAGGGCGTTCATCGCCTGGGGACGCCGCAGGGTCAGCACCACCACGTCGCCGACGCGATCGACCAGCACGTGCCGGCGGAAGTCCTGGTAGGCGGCGTGGGCGCTGGCAGGTCCCGGCATCCCGGGGCGGTCGGCCTGGAAGCGCGCGTCGATGCGGGCCGTCTCGTCGGGACCGCGGTCCGCGAGCAGCGCGAAGGGACCCGCCTTGAAGCCGAGCGCGAGCTGACAGCCCAGCTCCAGGTCGGCCGGCGAGCCGATGCCGCGATCGACGATGTCGTAGGACTGCGAGAACAGGCCACCGAGCATGCGATCGGAGATCTTCGCGGCCAGCTCCGGCGCGACGGCGATGCGGCGGCCCGGCCGCACCGTCGTCCAGCGCTCCACCGAGCGGAAGATGTCGGCGGGCCGATAGTGCTCGCCCTCCTCGCACTGCAGGGTGTTGGCCTCGACGATGATCGGGTTGCCGTTCGCCATGTTCAGCACGAAGAAGGGACCGGCGGCGACGACGTCCTGGCAGACGCTGTCGACCTGGGAGGCGGTGGCGCCGTCGAGCAGCAGGGCGGCCTCGTTGCACCAGTTGTCGAAGATCCGATCGAGCATGAAGCAGATGTCGTCGGAGGTGACCAGGGGCACCTTGCCGGTGCGGCACAGCAGCCAGCACAGGTCGTCGAGGGCGGCGGGATCGAGACGCTCCCACGAGATCACCTCGACCGCGGGGTTCCGCCAGGCGGGGGCGAAGAAGTGGGTGACGGTGGCCCGCTCGGGGCGCTTCAGCTCGGTGAACAGGCGCCCGGCCGGCAGGCTGCTGGTGTTCGAGGTGATGAGGGCCTGGGGGCCGACGATCTCCTCGACCTGCGCGAAGATGCGGCGCTTGAGATCGAGGCGCTCGGTGGCCGCCTCGATCACCCACTCGCAGCCCTCCATGGCGCCGTAGTCGGTGGTGGTGACGATCCCCTCACCCACCGCGCGCGCCTGCTCGGCGGTGATCTTCTTCCGGGCCAGCCCCTTGGCGGCGTAGCCCTCCAGGCGCTTGCGGGCGGCGTCCAGCGGCCGCTGGTCGATGTCCACGAGGACCAGCTCCAGACCGGGGAGAGCGGCCTTGAGGTAGTAGCCGATGTCGGGGCCGATGGTGCCAGCGCCGACGATCGCCACGCGCGACGGCAGCGGACGGCTGGGGGTGTGCAGGAGGGGGTTGGCGAACGACGAGCGGGGTGCGGGGCGCATGGAACTCCTCGGGGAAAGGGCTGAAGTGAAAGCGACGGGCGGGGTCCCCTCACCTGGAGCGCGCGCCGAGGCCGTCCAGGGCCTCCAGCACCGCGTCCCGGACTTCGTCGAGGGTCCTCCCGGAGGTCTCAACGATACCGCTGGCCTGCCGGTAGAAGGGCTCGCGGCGGGCCATGATCGCGCGGAGCTCCGCCATGGGCTCGGCGCGTCCCGCCATGGGACGGGTGTCTCCCTGCTCGAAGACGCGCCGCCAGTGATCTTCTGGGGTGGCACGGAGCCAGATCGACAGGCAGGACTGGCGGATCAGCTCCATGGCGTCGGGGTTGGTGACGACGCCCCCGGGCAGCGCCGCGACGCAGGTCCGGCCGGAGGCCACCAGATCGCCGAGGCACTCCATCTCGAGGCGGCGGTAGTAGCCCTCGCCGTGGGCGGTGAAGACGTCGCTCAGCACCATCCCCGCGCGATCCTCGACCTCGCGGACCAGCTCGACGAAGGGGAGCTCGAGCGCCTCTGCGACGACCGCGCCGACGGTGCTCTTACCTGCGCCTCGGAAACCCAGCAGGGCGATCATGCGCGGCGCTCTGCGACCCAGCGCCACCTCGAGCAGACCGCGGAGGCGACGGAGGGTGGGCTCCGAGCAGTCCGCCAGCAGCTCGTGGATCGCCTGACGATCGGTGGGGATCGCGGGAGCGTTCGCGGCGGGGTGGACCAGGGTGTGCAGGGGAACGGAGAGGGCCCCGGCCACCGCATCCAGCCGCCCGATCGCGATGTTGCCTCGGCCCTTCTCGACGTCGGAGAGGAACCGGGAGCTCACGCCCGAGGCCTCCGCGAGCTCCCGCAGGCTCATCCCGACCTCGCTGCGACGCGCCCGCACCCGCGCGCCGATGCGCAGAAGGAGACGGCTGGAGTCGTTCATGCTCATGCTCCGTTTCACCCGACCAAGGTTCACAGAATAGGCAGTATATTTCAACTGATCTGGATCAATTGCAAAATACTTCCGCCCCAGGTACTTGTTGATCATCGGAACCTCAGGGAGGTCACAATGCAGGCTGACGCGGTCGAATCGACTGACCTCGAGGTCTTCGGCGCCTGGCGCGGAGCGTCCCTCGAAGATCTGCTCGCGCTCTGTCGCGACACTGTTGAAGAGGGTGACTACAGCTCGGTCGAGCGCTGGCGCGAGGCCGGCGGCCGGGTGGTCGGGCACTTCCAGGTGTACTTCCCGCAGGAGCTCGCGCACGCCGCGGGGCTGCTGCCAGTGAAGGTGCGCGGCGCCCCCGTGGAGCCCACCGACGCCGAGGCGCGCTTCGGGTCCTACCTGTGCAGCGTGCTCAAGACGTCTCTACAGTTGGGTCTGAGCGGCGCGCTCGTGCTGGACATGTTCGTCTCGCACCCCATCTGCGACGCCGCCCGCAACCTCGCGGCCGTGTGGAGCCGTAACTTCGACTACCCCTGCCGCATCCTGTACCTGCCGCAGAACGCGAACTCGGCGGGCAGCATCCCGTATCTGCGCAGCGAGTACGCGCGCCTGCTCGAAGAGCTGTGCGCCGTGGCGGGTCGGGAGGTCACGGCCGACGACCTGCGGGCCTCCATCGCGCTGTACAACCGCGCACGCGGCCTGGTGCGGGAGATCTACCGGATCAAGCGCGACACCCCCGGCAAGATCGCCGCAGAGGACGCCTACAGCCTGGTGGCGGTCGGCGGCTTCATCCCGGTCGAGGAGCACATCGCGCTGCTGGAGACGGCCCTGCCGATGATCGAGGCGCGCCCCGCCCGCGACGAGGATCGCATCCGCGTTGTGTTCGAGGGCGCCTTCTGCGAGCAGCCCCCGCTCGACCTCATCCGGATGCTGGGGCGCTCCTGCTACGTCGTAGACGACGACTTCCTCATCGGCCTGCGCTGGTTCACCGAGGACGTGCCCGCGGGCGATGACCCGCTCCAGGACCTCGCTGAGTCCTACCTGGAGCGCTCCAGCTACAGCCCCGTCCAGCACGACGACCGCAAGCCAAAAGAGGACATGCTCATGGCTCGCGTGCGGCAGGCCCGCGCCGACGCGGTGGTGGTGACAGCCGCCAAGATGTGCGAGCCGGGGCTGGAGGAGCAGGTCACCTACGTGCTCGCGCTGGACGAACACAAGGTGCCGTACTTCCTCTCCGAGTTCGAAGAGAACATGACCAGCTTCGGATCGTTGGAGCTGCAGGTCGAGACCTTCGCCGAGAACCTGCTCTTCGCGGGGGCTGACTGAGCCCCACCGATGCCCGGCCAGACCAGGTCCAGCTCTTCTCTTGACGCCGCAGAATCAAATCCAGACGCCGCAGAATCAAAACCACGACGGAGTCGAATCATGAACGCCACGAGCGAGATCGTCGGACGCGGGAACCGGGAGGGCGCCGCCCTCTTCCGCGACTGGTTCTCCGATCTGTCCGCAGCAGCAGAGCGCGGGGAGCGCGCCGCCTATGTCTTCGTCATGGGCAGCCTCAACGAGGTGCTCAAGTCTTTCGACATGCACGTGACCTTCCCCGAGATAACGTCTCTGCAGCTCGCGGTGCGGCGGGTCGCGCACACCTACCTGCGTGAAGCCGAGGACTACGGCTACTCGCCGGACATCTGCGGCTACGTCAAGGCCGACGTGGCGCTGCAGCTCCGCGGCGGAGATCACCCGATGGGGCGCATCCCGCGGCCGAACATGTCGGTGTACACCAACGCATGCAACACCTACATCAAGTGGGCGGAGATCTGGGAGCGTCTGCACAAGATCCCCATCGTCACGCTGGACGTCCCCGGCCACCGGCAGATCGGCGTGCACACACGCCCCGGCGACGCCTCCTTCGAGGCGGATCGCGGCTACGTCGAGACGCAGATCCGCGAGCTGATCGGCACCTGTGAGGAGGTCACCGGTCGCCGATTCGACATCGACAAGCTCCGGCAGACCATGCACTACGCCAACCAGATGAGCGCGTCCTGGGCCCGCGTCCTCGAGCTGAACCGCAGCCGACCCGCGGTCTTCAACGCGCTCACCGACGGCACCATCTTCCTGGGCGTCGCCAACGCGCTGCGCGGCACCGAGAAGGGCGCCCGATACTTCGCGCGCCTGGTCGAGGAGATGGAGTACAAGGCCGAGCACGGAATCGGCACCCTCACCAACGAGCAGCATCGCCTGAGCTTCGTGGGCGTCCCCTGCTACCCCATCTTCCGGCGCTTCAACGAGCTGTTCTCGGAGTGGGGCGGCGCGTTCGTGAACTCCACGTACCTTTGGTTCGCCTCCGGCGGCACCAACCGGGGCTACCAGTACGACCTCGCCAATCCCATCCGCAGCCTCTCCGAGGGCTTCCTGCTCAGCGTGCGCGACGCGATGGACAGCATGTTCGACCAGACGACGATGGTCCAGGACTCCATCGAGGAGTTCGGCCTGGACGGTGTGATCTACCACCCGATCAAGAGCTGCCGCACAGTCTCCACGGGCCTCGCCGACAGCCGCAGAAAGCTGATGGCCGACACCGGCATCTCCAGTCTGTTCATCGAGTCCGACATGATGGACCGCCGGGTGGTCTCGGAGGCACAGCTCAAGAACCGCATCGACGCCTTCTTCGAGGGCCTCAACTCCAGAAAGGCCGTCTCATCCAGAACACCCCACACACCCAAAGAGCAGGCCACCCAGGGAGGTGTCTGATGGCATACGCAGCCGGCGTGGACGTAGGCTCCACCCAGACCAAGGCCGTCGTGATGGACGAGGAGGGCCAGGTCGTGGCCCGCGCGCTGGTGGACACCGGCGCCAACGTGGTGCAGGCGGCGCAGAACGCCTTCAACCAGGCCCTCGCCAGCCGCGGCATCTCCGAGAGCGAGGTCCGCTATGTCGTGGGCACCGGGTACGGCCGCTATCGCGTGACCTTCGGCAACACCCAGGTCACCGAGATCAGCTGTCACGGTCGCGGGGCGGTGCATCTGTTCGCCGACACCCGCACGGTGGTGGACATGGGCGGCCAGGACACCAAGGCCATCCGCGTGTCTGCGGGGGGCGAGATCCTCGACTTCTGCATGAACGACAAGTGCGCTGCGGGCACCGGGCGCTTCCTGGGAGCGGCCTCCGCTGCATTGGATATCCCCCTGGGAGACCTCGGAGACACGGCGCTTCGCTCCACCCGCCCGGTCAAGATCAGCACGACCTGCACGGTATTCGCAGAGTCGGAGGTGCTGGCCTGGCTGGGCAAGGGGAAGAAGGTCGAGGACATCCTGTGGGGGGTCCACAAGTCGATCGCCTCGCGATCGGCCGGCCTGATGCGCAGAGTCGGCGTCGAAGACAGCGTCACGTTCACCGGCGGCGTCTCCCGCAACCCCGCGATGGTCAAGGCCATCGAGGACCGGCTGGGGATCACCCTCAACGTCAGCGATGACTGCCACTACATGGGCGCGATCGGCGCGGCTCTGTTCGCCCTCGACCACATCCAGGCCAGCCGGTCGCCCAACACCGAGGAGGTGCCCCGATGACCGCGTTCACCGCCGGGATCGACGTCGGTTCGACCTACACAAAGGCCGTCCTGATGGACGACCAGCGCCAGATCATCGCCAGCGACATCCGACCCACCGGCTTCCGCCTCGCCGAGGTGGCTCGGCAGGTCTACGACGACTGCCTGGAGCAGGCAGGTCTCTCCGCAGACGAGTGCAGCTACGTGATCGCCACCGGCATCGGCCGGCATCGCGTGGACTTCAAGAACCTCGCGGTCACCGATCTGACGGCGGGCGCGCGGGGGGCGCACCATTTCTTCCCCGGCACCCGCACGGTGCTCGACATCGGCGGCCAGACGATGAAGGCCAGCCGCACCGACGAGGACGCCCTGGTGCAGGCGTTCCGTCTCAACGACAAGTGCGCCGCCGGCACCGGCGCCTTCCTCGAGAAGACCGCCCGCTACATGGGGTTCTCCACCGAGGAGATCGGCCCGCTGATGGCCACCGCGCGACAGCCCGTCCCCATCTCGGGGGTCTGCGCGGTGTTCGCAGAGTCAGAGGTCATCAACCACCTGTCCCTGGGAACCGCGCCCAGCGACATCATGCAGGGCGCCATCGAGTCGCTGACCGCGCGGTCCGTGCAGCTCATGAAGCGCGCCAAGGCCAGGCCCGAGTACACGCTGATCGGCGGGATCCTGCGATTCTCCACGATGGGGGCCGCGGTGGAGTCCGCTCTCGGCGCGCCGGTCAATCAGCTCCCCGGCGACTCCTGTCAGCTCGCCTGCGCCATCGGCGCCGCTGTGCTCGGTCACGTTCGATTGGCGCGCATCGCCGCCACCGAGGCGGCCGCCGACGCTGCCGTCCAGCCCGCGCTGTGAGCGCCGAGCCCCGCGGAGTCGTCGATGATCCGGCCCTGATCGCCGAGGGTTGGCAGCGGCGCTTCGTGGCCGATCTGAAGCGCGCCGAGGAGGCGCGAGAGATCTTCAGCGAGCTGGGCCTTGAGGTGTTCGTCAAGCCCCTGCAGCCCGAAGACATGACCGCGGCGTGCATGGCCTGCGCCGCCGCCGGTGGCGGCTGCCAGGTCGTGATCTACACCCGCTCAGCCAGCCAATAGACGCCCCCCTGAGGAAGACCGACATGGAAACCGACACCCGACCCGGACGCGCGATCGACTGCCTTTTTCCGATCCTGCTCAAGGAGTGGAAGAACAGCTGGGTCCAGGCGACCAGCTCACCCGGCGAGCTGCAGTGTCAGGTCGAGGCGGCCTGGGGCGAGGGCTACGAGGACGGCGACGCTCTCATCGCCGCCATGGACGCCGCGGGCGTTCAGACGGTGCTGGCGACCGACCTGCTGGCCTGGTCGTACACCCGACAGACCCGCTTCGCGTTGGACATGACCGCGCGGATCGCCGAGCTGTCTCGACGCTACCCGGGGCGCATCTACGGCCTGGCCGACTACGATCCGATGAACATCCGGGCCAGCCTGGACAAGCTGGAGCGCGACGTCACCGAGAACGGGTTCAAGGGCGTCTACGTCCACATCTACGGCTACGACATCGGGCTCGACCACCGCAAGATGTACCCGCTGTATGCGCGCTGCGAGCAGCTCGGGGTCCCCGTCTCGATGCAGGTCGGGCACGTGCTGGAGGCCATGCCCAGTGAGCACGGCCGACCCATGCAGCTCGATCGCATCGCCTGCGACTTCCCCAACCTGGTGATGATCGGTACCCACACCGGCTACCCGTGGGTGGACGAGATGCTGGCGGTCGCGACCAAGTGGCCCAACGTCTACGTGAACATCTCCGCGTGGCTGCCCAAGTACTTCGGGCCGTCGCTGAAGCGGTTCATCCGCGGGCGCTCGACCCACCGCAAGGTGCTGTTCGGCACCAACGGGCTGAGCTGGCAGCGGTACCTGCTCGAATTCGACAAGCTGGAGATCCCCGCCGATCGTGCGCGGGCGATCCTCTACGACAACCCCCGGCGGGTCCACGGGCTCTGAGCAGATCGGGCTCTGAGCGGCGCAGGCGGCGTCGGGGATCAGCGCCCGCGCCGCCGTTCGCGAAACCAGTCCCCCACCCAGTCCGGACCCACCACCGTCCACCAGTGGGTCCGCGGCAGCTCGGACGCCTTGAACAATCGGCGCAGGCGCTCCATCTGCGCCAGCACCCTGGGTGAGTCATCGCCCTCCAGGCCCTGCTGGAACAGTTCGATCGACCGGTTGTAGTCGCCCAGCGTAGTGTGCTCGTCCAGACGCAGCAGACGGCCCGCCCAGTCTTCTGCGACATCCAGAATCGCCACGAGCTCGTCCAGCAGCTCGCGCGGCTCAGGATCGGGCGCGCGCCAGGGCCGGCCGGTGCCCTTCGTCAGGAAGTTGAGCAGGGCCGAGGTGTTGCCCCAGGTCTCGTCTTCGCGCACATGCGGATCTTCTGCGATGGCGGCGAACAGGGCCTCGGTCAGCTCGTCCTGGAGGGCGCTCAGCTCCTCCGGAGTGGCGGCGCCGGGCGGGGCCTTCTCCAACAGATACACCAGGTAGGCGTTCTGCTCGCTCAGGTCGTACAGACGCTGGGGCAGGCTCCTCCCCGGGTCGCGTAGCAATCGAGTGACCTGGGAGAGCTGGCTGCGCAGGCGATCAGGCGACATACGTTTCGTCTCTCTGGCTACTCGGCCCGAGCGGTGAGGCGCTGTCGGAGCGGGAGCATCGCCTCGCGCACGGCGCCGCTCGGGGCGAGCGCGAGGGCCTCGGTGACGACCGCGAGCGCCCCGTCGTGGTGGCCGAGCCCCTCCAGGGCGAGCGCCTGAACAGCGAGGGCCTGCGACAGGCGGAGGCGGAACGCCTCGGGGTGCGCGCTGTGGAGGGCGCGAAGGATCGCCACGGCCTCTTCCAAAGCAGCCAGCGCCTCGTCCGGCTGCCCGAGGTCGGTGAGGAGCATGCCGATGTTGCTCAGGGAGCTGGACAGCGCCGGCCCGAACCTCTCGGGGTGCTGCTCGGCGAGCGCCCGACGGATGCGGAGCGCCTCCCGTGACGCGGCGAGCGCGTCCGCGGGCCGCCGGAGCTCGCCGAGGATGTTCCCCAGGTTGTTCAGGGTGATCGCGAGCTTCGGGAGGTAGACTCCCGGGCGCTCGCTGTCGAGACGACGGTAGATCTCCGCCGCCTCCGTCGCCGCAGTCAGCGCCTCTGCATGCTGGTCCTTCCCGCTGCAGGCGACGGCGAGCCCCGCGAGCGCGCCCGCGAGCGGCTGCAGGGAGCGTCCGGGGTGAGCGCGGTCGAGCGCCCGCAAGGTCGCCACGGCCTCCTCGGCGGCCTCCAGCGCTCCCGCGTGGCGTCCGACAGCAGAGCGACGGTTCCCCAGGCTGCTCAGCGCCAGCGCCAGCCCGGGGTGCGGCCGGTCGCCGACGATCTGGCGCCAGATCCCCACCGCCTCTTCAGCCGCTGAGAGCGCGCCCTCCCGCTGGCCCGCTCGGCCGCGCAGGACGCCGAGGTTGTGGAGCGCGTCCGCGAGATGACGACGGAGCGCCGGGCGATCCGCGACCAGCGACCGGTAGATCGCGGCCTCCCTCTCGGCAGCCCCCAGCGGATCTATGGAATGCTGCGGATCGATGGAACGCTGCGGATCGATGGAACGCTGCGGATCGATGGAACGCTGCGAATCAGCGTGCTGGTCTGTCGCGTCCGCGGCGTGTGGCGGGTTTCGCTTGTCGGTCATGGCGATCTGCGCCTCCGCGGTCGCTCGAGCGACTACCCCATCATTCGACGCCACGTGTTCAGATCGCGAACCCGCAGCGTGTGGTTGTTCCGCATCAGATGTTGCATCGGCGCGCTCGCCCCCGAGTAGGCGTGCCCGGGGTACACCACGCACGACTCCGGGAGGTCCTTCAGCTTCTGCAGCGAACGGAACAGCTCGTCGGAGTCACCGCCCGGCAGATCGACCCGTCCGCACCCCTGCAGAAACAACGTGTCTCCAGATACGAGCGCGTTGTCCAGGCGGAAGCAGAGCGACCCGGGGGTGTGCCCGGGTGTGTGCAGCAACTCAACGCTGATCCCGCCCACCTGCACCCGGTCGCCGGAGTCATGGAGCGTCAGATCGCTCCTGGACAGCCCGGTCACCTGCCGCACGCCGTCAGCCTCCAGCCGGTGCACATGGACCGGGCAGGGAGACACCTCCATCAACGTCGACAGCCCGTCGATCGACAACCCGAAGATATCGCCGCCGATGTGATCGGGGTGGTAGTGCGTGACCAGCGCGCCTGTGATGCGCATGTCGTCTGAGCCGACGATCTGCGCCAGATCGCGGACCGCCCAGGCCGGGTCGACCACCAGGGCGTCGCCTGTGTCGAGATCGCCGATCACATAGACGAAGTTCTGCATCTGGGCCGCGCCCGGGGCCATCTGCCCGAAGTCGCGCCCCGCCAGGAGCTGCTTGAAGTAGAGGGTCGCCATGCAGGCCCCATAACCGCCTGCTACCCGCGCGTGACGCCCGCGATCACCACGGTGACCTCGCCCCGCGTCTCCCCGGTCATCCGCTCGGCCAGCTCGGCCAGTGTGCCCCGCTCGATCCGCTCGAATCGCTTGGTCAGCTCGAAGCAGACCGCCGCCGATCGTTCGCCCAGCGCCTCCGCCGCCGCCCGCAGCGTTCCCGACAGCCTCGGCACGGCCTCGAAGAAGACCAGCGAGCCGGATCGCTCGGCCTCCTCCGCGAAGAAGCGTCGCCGCCGACCCGGCCGGCGCGGCGGGAACCCCTTGAACGTGAAGGCATGCACCGGCAGCCCGGAGGCGACCAGCGCGGTGATGACCGCCGACGGCCCCGGGATCACCACGACCGGGTGACCGGCCTCCCGCACCGACCGCAGCACCACGAAACCCGGATCGGAGACCAGCGGCATCCCCGCGTCGCTGCACAGCGCCACCGACCGTCCGGTCTCCAGAAGGCCGCAGACCCGTCGGGCCGCGGGGGCCTCGTTGTGGTCGTGACACGCGAAGAACGCCCCCGGCCGGGGGATCTCCAGGTGGGTGAGCAGCTTCCAGGTGCGGCGGGTGTCCTCGCAGGCGATCGCGTCGACGGCGGCGAGGACCTGCGCAGCACGTCGGCCCAGATCACCCAGGTTTCCGATGGGCGTCGGGACCACGTACAGGTGGCCGGGGAGGACCGCGTCGTCGCCGCTCAAAGCAGCGCCCGCACCGCCTGGATCCGCCGCGCCGGTCCCGCCCGCGCCGACCCGGACAGCGCCGCGGCGGCCTGATCCGCACCCGCCAACGCCCGCTCGGCCGACGGCCGATCTCCCGCGGCGATCTCGACCGCCGCCTCCTTCCAGCGCCGCTCTGCGCGCTCCCGGGGATCGGACGGCCGATCGGTGCCCTCCGCCAGCAGCGCCCGAGCCTCATCCAGCGCTCCCTGTCGAGCCCGGATCACCGCCAGCGAAGCCGCGAACACGCCCGCGACGTGCGGCGCCTCGTCGCGGGAGAGCACGATCGCCCGCTGCAGGTGCGCCCGCGCCTGGACCGACCGCTCCAGCTCGGACAGGAGATCGCCCAGGTTGCCAGCCGCGATGGCTTCGGAGCGCCGCCGGCCCAGGGCGCGGTGCTCCTCCATCGCTTCGCGGGTGTGCGCGACGGCCGCTTCGAGCCGCCCCTCTTCAGCCGCGAGCACCGCGAGGCGCCCGGCGACCCGCGCCGCCCCCAGGCGATCGCCCATGGCGCGCTGAATCGCCAGCGCTGACTCGAAGCACCGGCGGGCCTGCCGCGACCGACCGGCCCCCCGATGGAGGTTCCCGAGCCAACCCAGGACCGCCGCCTCCTGCGCGCGGTTGCCCTCGTCGTGGTGGATCTTCAGCGCCGCCTCAAAGCGGGTCTGGGCGCGCCGCTCGTCGCCCGCGCGCCGGTCGAGCAGCCCCAGGTTGCCCAGGGTGATGCCCAGGTACTGCCGATCCCCCACGAGCTCGTGCAGCGCCAGCGCCGTCGTGAACAGCTCGCGGCTGCTGGCGTCCGCGCCCCGGCTGGCATGCAGGTGTCCCAGGTGGCAACACAGCCGCCCCTCCGCCCAGCGATCCCCGACCGCGCGCAGGAGGGTGAGCGCCTCGTCCAGCGATCGACGCGCCGCCACCGGATCCCCCATGCGTCGCTGCACCTGCCCCAGCTCCGTCAGCACGTCGGCGCGCTGTTGGAGGTCGTCGTGGGTCCGGGCGAGGGCTGCATCGAGACACGAGCGCGCGTCTTTCCAACGCTGATCGACGCGGTGCAGACGGCCCAGCGCCGCCAGCGCCCGAGCCTCACCCGTCGCGTCGCCGTCTTCACGGTGGATGATCAGCGCCTCACGCAACCAGCCCTGGGCCTCGTGGCGCTCTCCGCCCATCTGACACAGCACCCGCCCCCGCAGCGCGCGATCGGTGATCCGCGGCAGCAGTCGCTGCAGCATCGCGCGCGGGTCGGCGCCGCCCGTCTCTGCTACGGCCTCTTCAGCGCACGTGTCTTCATCGCCTGTGTTTTCGACGCCTGCGTGTTCGGCGCCTGTGTCCGCAGCCGGGGGCGCAGCAGCGAGCTTGCCTGCGGTGGGTTTGCCTGCTGCGGGCGTGTCTGCGGCGGGCGTGTCTGCGGCGGGCGTGTCTGCTGCGGGCGTGTCTGCGGCGGGCGTGTCTGCGGCGGGCGTGTCTGCGGCGGGCGTGTCTGCGGCGGGCGTGT
>CAYXGP010000100.1:24341-27957 GCA_964464515.1 uncultured Enterobacterales bacterium | reverse complement strand
GGTACAGGGGCTCTCAGGTAACAGGGGCTCTCAGGTAACAGGGGCTCTCAGGTAAGGCCGCTCCAAGAAAAGCATGTCCCCCCTCGACGCGGATGCCCTTCGCCCACCGGCGTGCGACGCTCTCGAAGTATCCAGATACGACAGCGAGCGACGAACGCCAGTGGACTCGAGCCTACGCGCCGATCATGGGACCTTTCTTTCCCTGGAGCGGCCTAACAGGGCCTGAATCAGTCGCGGGACTGCTCGATATCGGGCACTCCTCTCCGCGACGAACGCGCGCGTCACCGTGGCGTTACCGACGCTCGGATAGAGGCCCACGGGCCATGGTGTTACGATAGCCGGTGGTGCGGCATGGAGGCCCAGATGTACAGGTTTGTTCCAGTCTTCGCTCTCTTCGGCATGGGCCTCGGCTGCGGAATCGAGACCTACACGCCCGGCGGAGACTCCGGCGTGACGACCGGTTCGACCTCCTCTGCGGCGACCTTCGGCAGCCTCATGGTCGATCCAGCGGCCATCGAATTCGGCGATGTCTCCGTCGGAGCTGCCGGCGAGGCTACGGTCACCCTGACCAACACCAGCGAGGAGACGCTCCAGATCGTCTCCGCGCTCGTCAGCGATGAGGTCTTCACGGTCACAGGCACCACCGATCTCCCCGGAGACATCGAGGCCGCCTCCAACATGGTGCTCACGGTGTCGTTCACCCCGGGCGCCGCCACCTCGTACAGCGATGAGCTGAAGGTGCAGGTCGCAGGCGAGCTCGACCCCGCCAGCATCTCCCTGTCAGGAACGGGCGTCCACGACACCGGGACGGGGACCAACACCGGCACAGGCACCGGCACCACCAGCGGCGGGACAGGGGGAACCACCTCCACCGGCGGCTCGGTCGATGCCAACCCGTCGAGCGTCCCGTTCGGCTCGATCGAGGTGGGGCGGGACATCGGCAGCCAGGACGTGGTGATCACCAACAACACCAGCGGCGATGTCCTGATCGACGATCTCTCCTGCACCGACGCCGCCTTCTACCACGACCAGCTCGGCGATCTCGATCCGCCGGAGCTGATCACGTCCGGCAACTCCAAGGTCCTCACCCTGATGTTCGAGCCGTCGAACATCACGTCCTACTCCGGTACGTGCAGCCTGATCACCGACTCCTCCGAGACCCCTTCGGTGGACCTGTCGGTGAACGGCCAGGGCATCGAGCCGTCGTGTACGATCTGCAACCCCATCATCGCGGTCAACACCGGCGGCTCCAGCGACACGCAGATGGAGTTCTTCTCCGCGCTGGGCGTTCCGGCCACCGCCACCCTCACCATCCGCAACGAGAGCGACGTCGATCTCACCATCAGCGGACACGACATCGACAACTCGTTCGCCCTCACCGGCTCGTTCTCCGCGTCCGGCATCACCCCCTCCACCATCTCCGCCTGGGGGAGCATCGGGGCGACGGTCGAGTACATCTGCTCGGCCCCGAATCCGGTCTGCATCGACGTGGGCTACCTGAACATCCACAGCGACGCCTCCAACGGCTCGACCTACACGATCGAGCTGATCGGCGCGGGTATCTGACCGGCCGCCCTCACCTGCTCGGGGTCGCCGGATGGGGCCGCCTCTGCGGGGCTTCCTGGCGCGACCGCGCCGCCGCCCCCTGGCAGACCGATGGCAGACACGCTAGAGGGCGCTCCGCGCCGATGTAGAGCGCGCATGCGCTTCTCGGCGCCCCACCCGTACGACGCCCAGGGCGTCCAATGCGAGGAACCAATGGCAAACGAACGGCCCGGCCTCCTCGGCCGGAAGCTGGGCATGACCCAGTTCTACAACGATCAGCGGCAGCTCCTGCCAGTCACCGTGATCGACGCCTCCGGGAACGCGGTCATCGCGGTCAAGTCCGCCGACGGCGCTGACGGCTACAACGCCGTGCAGTTCGGCATCGATCCGCGGAAGCCGAGCCGCACCACGAGGGCGCAGGCCGGTCACTTCGCCAAGGCTGGTGTCAGCCCCCGTCAGCACGTCCGCGAGATCCGTCTCAGCGCCGAAGACGCTGGCGCTCTGGAGATGGGCTCCGAGGTCGGAGTCGATCGCTACTTCTCCGAGGGCGACATCGTCGACGTCATGGGGACCAGCAAGGGCCGCGGCTTCGCGGGCGTCATGAAGCGCTACAATTTCGCCGGCTTCATCCGCACCCACGGTACCCACGAGTACTTCCGTCACGGCGGCTCGATCGGTACCCGTCTCACCCCCGGCATGGTGCTCAAGGGCAAGAAGATGCCCGGTCACATGGGCGCCGAGCAGGTCACGGTGCAGAACCTCAAGGTCGTCAAGGTCGACGTCGAGAAGGGTCTGCTCTACGTCCACGGCGGCGTTCCGGGCCCGAAGGGCGGCTACGTCACCGTGCGCAAGGCGGTGAAGAAGTAGGACGAGCCAGCGCCCCGCCGTGGGGCGCGCCCACCGCTGCTCATCCTCAGGGCGGGCTCAACCCAGGAGCGGGGGCCCCGCGGGGGCCCCCCCCCCCCCCCCCCCCCCGCGGGGGGCCCCCCCCCCGGGCGCGCGCCCCCGGCCCCCCCCCGACTCTCCCGAAGCCCCGCGCCGGTCATCCGGACAAACCGGGCGTCGCGCTGCAGCGCCTGCAGCGTCGCGCAACCGGTGTAGCCCATCGCCTGACGCAGCCCGCCGATGAGCTGCTCCAGGATGGGTGTGAGCGGACCGCGGCACGGCACGCTGGCCACCACGCCCTCGGCGACCCGCTTGCGGCTGCGGCTCTCCTGGAAGTACCGGTCTGCGGAGCCTGCCGCCATGGCCTCGAGCGAGCCCATCCCGCGGTAGACCTTGTGGGGCGTGCCGGCCACGAGCACGCGATCTCCTGGCGCCTCGTCGGTGCCGGCGAACAGCGATCCGATCATCACCGCGCCGGCCCCCGCGGCGATGGCCTTCGCGAGATCACCGCTGTGGCGGATCCCACCGTCGGCCACCACCGGCACCCCGCGCTCCGCGGCGGCCTCCACGCAGTCGGCCACAGCGGTGAGCTGGGGAACACCGACCCCCGCGACCAGCCGCGTCGTGCAGATGCTCCCGGGCCCCACCCCCACCTTCACGATGTCCGCGCCGGCGTCGATGCACGCCCGCGCGCCGTCCGCCGTCGCCACGTTGCCGGCCATGCGAGGCACACCCGGGTGGGCCCGCGCGATGGCGTGGATCGCATCCAGCACTCCCTGGGAGTGGCCGTGCGCGGTGTCGATCACCAGGAGGTCCACGCCCGCCTCGACCAGCGCCCCCGCGCGGTCGAGCGCCGCGCTGCCCACGCCGATGGCCGCGGCGCACAGTAGATGCCCCGCGCCGTCCACCGCGGCGTCGTCGCCAGGCGGGGCGGCCTTGACGGCGCTGACGACGTCGGACTGCAGCGCCACCGAGAGGTTCTTGTGGACCACACCCAGGCCACCGGCGCGCGCGAGGGTCGTCGCCAGCCGTGGCCCCGTCACCGTGTCCATGGCGGCGGAGAGCAGCGGCAGGCGCAGCCGCAGCCCGGCCAGATCTGTGTGGATGTCTGCGGTGTCCGGAAGAACCTCCGAGTGCGCCGGCAACAAGAGGACGTCATCGAAGGTCAGGGCCAGGGGGACGGTGG
>CAYXGP010000100.1:0-24331 GCA_964464515.1 uncultured Enterobacterales bacterium | reverse complement strand
GCGCCGCAAACACCCTGCGGCCAGCTATGGGCTGGGCCGGGGGGTGGGGGGGGGTCAGCATGCTGCGCTCCGTGGGCTGGGCAGATTATCCCGGCGCGCCCGCTCTGCGAAAACCCGGTTAATGGGGCGCCAACCCTCGCCCACCGGATCAGGATCATGCGAAACCTCATCATCCTCTCTCTCCTCACCACTGCGTGCGCCACCAAGCACCCCGGAAGCTACGAGGTCGGCTCAGCCACCGGCGGCGCCGCCGCCGACGCGACCCTCACCGGCGCCGAAGCCCTGTGGGATCAGCGCGGCGAGAAGGGCCAACTGCAGGCCGCGCTCGGTCTGTACGAGCAGGCCCTCGCGGCCGACCCGACCAACCGCGAGATCGCGGCCCGCCTGACCCGCGGCTGGTACTTCCTGGGCGACGCCCACGAGACCGAGATGCCCGCAAAGCTGGCAGCCTGGGAGACGGCCATCGCCAAGGGCACGTCCTGCATCGCCATCAACACCGAGTTCACCGCGCTGCTTGAGAAGGGCGATGAAGACGAGGAGAGCGCTGTCCGCGTGGCGACGAAGGACGACGTGCCCTGCTTGTACTGGACCGCCACGGCCCTCGGCAAGTGGGCCAAGGCCAGCGGCCTGGGCAAGATCCTCAAGCACATCGGCACGGTGAAGGCCTACATCACCCGCGTCGAAGAGCTCGACCCCATGTACTTCCACTCTGGCCCCGCCCGCTACTGGGGCGCCTACTACGCGGCCATCCCCAGCTTCGCCGGCCGGGATCTGGAGCGCTCCAAGGTGGAGTTCGACAAGTCCCTGGAGATGGCGCCGGGCTACCTGGCCACGCGCGTGCTCTACGCTGAGTACTGGGCCAAGAACACCGAGAACCGCGCGGTGTTCGAGGAGCAGCTCAAGGCCGCCCTCGCCGCCGACCCGAACGCCGCTGCCGACGTGGCCGCCGAGAACGTAGCGGCCCAGCGCCACGCCCAGGTCCTCCTCGACAGCATCGACGAGCACTTCGTCCAGTAGCCCAGCAGCCCCCGGCCGCCCCGGAGAGATGCCCATGCGCAAGTCGTCCGCGCTGATCACGGCCACCATCGCCGCCAGCGTTCTCCTGTTGCCCGACTCCACGTCGCAGGCCACAGCCGCGTACGTGATGAATTTCGGCACCGTCGCCCCCGACGGGACCCCCTGGTCGGCGCAGCTCGTCGACATCAAGAAGCGCATCGAAGCCGAGTCCGGCGGCCGGGTGAAGGTCAAGCTGTTCCTCGGCGGGTCGCTGGGCTCCGAGATGGAGATGGTGCAGGATGTCGCCCGCGGCGAGCGCCTGCAGGGTGGAGGATTCTCCACCGGCGCCATCGGCTCCAGCCTGGACATCCCCATCCTGCTGCTGCCCGAGCTGCCCTACCTGTTCCGCTCCAACGACGAGGCCGACAAGATCCTCGACGACGTGCTGCTGGGGCCCACGTCGGCTGCGCTGGCCGACAAGGGCTTCATGTTCGGCGCGTGGGCAGAGAACGGCTGGCGCAGCTTCGCCACCAAGGGCGGCGCGGCGAACACCCCTGAGACGCTTCAGAAATTCAAGATGCGCTGCCAGGAGTCCCCGGTCCATCAGGACATGTACGCGGCGCTGGGAGTGCAGGCGGTGGCCAAGCCCACCTCCGAGGTGCTCCCCGCGCTGAACACCGGCATCGTCGATGGCTTCGACAACACGCCGCTGTTCTCGCTGGCCTCCGGCTGGATCGAGCCGGCCACCCACTACACGCTGTCTCGGCACATCTACCAGCCGGCGGCGGTGCTGTACTCCAAGTCGTTCTACGACGCGCTGCCGACCGACCTCCAGACGTTGGTGCTGGGCGACCCGATGGAGGAGTCGGTCCGCGGACGCGTGGGCGTGCGCGCGCTGGAGGCAGAGCTGCTCCAGACCATCGGTGAGATGGGCAAGGAGGTCGTGGAGCTCAGCGCCGATGAGCAGAAGGCCTTCCGACAGCTCACCCGACCGGTCCACAAGCAGTTCCTGGCCAGCCACTCCGACATGGTGCCGATCTACAAGGAGGTCCAGAGCACCCTTCGGGCGCTGCGCCAGTAGCGCAACGTGTACACCGCCGTCGTCCGCTTCTTCGACGCGCTCGAGCGCGTCATCACCGCCGTCACCGACGGCGTGAGCGGCGCGTGGCGAGGGTTCCGGGACGGCCCCCTCGAGCACTTCCTGTTCGCGCTGATCCTGGTGATCACCGGCGTCGTGGTGCTGGTGCAGGCGGCCTTTGAGGAGCTGGACCGCCTGCTGGCGGTCGTCGAGAAGGGCCTCATCTCGGTGGCGCTGCTGGCGATGGTGGCGCTGTCGTTCCTCGACTACCTGCGGCGCGAGGTCCCCGGCTTCGACCTGGAGATCCAGGGCGGGCCCAACATGGCCGTCGTGCTGATGGTGTGGGTGGGCTTCCTGGGCGCCTCGCTCGCCACGCGTCAGCGCAAGCACCTCGCAGTCGACGCCACCGATCGCATCCTCTCGCCGAAGGCCGCGCGGCTGGTCAAGCGCTTCACGGCGCTGGCCGCGGCGGTCTTCTGCTGGCACTTCACCGACTTCGCGATGGCGCTGGTCGAAGAGAGCCTGCTGTCCGGCGCGGGACAGGACGGTCTACCGCTGTGGGACTGGCTGGCTGGTCCGGTGAACTTCGTGGCGGCTCTTGTGCTGAGCGGCGGCTCCGCGCTGGCACTGGCGGGCCTGGCGGTGCCGCTGGGCTTCGCCGCGATCTGGCGGCGTCGCTGGCATGCCGAGGCCCTCGAGCGCACCCGCCCCGACGAAGAGCTGACGCTACCGTCCATCGCGCAGGCCGTCGATGCCTTCTCGGCGGTGGCCGGATTGGCGTTCATGCTGCTCCTGGTCGCGACGCTGTGGAAGCCCACGAACGAGGCCGGCGAGCCCATCTCCTGGGAGCCGATCAGCCTCGACGCCACCGCCGGCCAGAGCGCAGCGGACCTCAAGAAGCTGGACGCCGAGCTGGACGCCCTGATCTTCGACACCGGCACGCCGGCGCCCGCGAAGTCCGGCGCCGACACCTCCGTCGAGGCGCTCCTCAAGACGAGCAGCGCCGGCGCGAAGTTCCCCATGTGGCTGGCGCAGGCGGTCATCCCCCTGTCGTTCGCGCTGATGGCCCTGCGGTTCCTGGGCATCGCGCTGGTGGGCAGGTTCGACATCGCACCGGTCACCGGACCGCCGGTCATGGTGCAGGGCAAGAGCCGCGGCGCGCGAGACCTCATCTTCGCGGGCCTGTTCCCCGGGATCATCCTCGGTCTCGGGGCCACCCTGGGGATGAGCACCGGCACGCTCATCCTGGTGGGCGCGCTCCTGCTGCTGCTGACCGGCGCCCCCCTGTTCCTGGGCGTGGGCGTGGCGGCGGTGGCCTGCGTCACGCTCATCCAGGACATCAGCGCGTTCACCGTCGCCAAGGACATGTACGAGGCCGTCAAGAAGGAGGAGCTGCTGGCGATCCCCTTCTTCGTGCTGGCCGGCAACATCATGACGAAGGGCACGATCGCCGACCGCCTGGTGGGCGTCGCGCGGGCCGCGATGGGCCGCCTGCCCGGCGGACTGGGCCTTGCGACGATCTTCTCCTGCGCGCTGTTCGCCGCGATCTCCGGCTCGTCACCCGTCACGGTGATCGCCGTGGGCAGCATCATGTTCCCGATGCTGATCCGCGAGCGCTACCCCGAGCGCTACTCGCTGGGCGTGCTCACGTCCGCCGGCTCGCTGGGCATCATCATCCCGCCCAGCGTGCCCATGATCATCTACGCGATCATGGTCGGCCAGACGCTGATGAGCGTCGGCAAGGGGATGATCGACCCCGAGACCGGCCTGCTCCCGGGCGGCCTCGAGACCAGCGTGCTCCAGCTCTCGCCAAACGACCTGTTCATCGCCGGGATCCTCCCGGGGCTGTTCATCGCCGGCGTGCTGGCGGTCTACACGCTGTACCAGACCCGCCCCACGCGCAAAGACATCGATCTGGCGCCGGTGGTGTTCGAAGGCGGCTACTTCGCCAACCTGCTCCGCGAGGTCAAGCGGAGCTGGGCCTCGCTGCTGCTGCCCGTCCTCATCCTGGGCGGCATCTACGGGGTGCTGGGCCCGCTGCGCTTCACCGTCACCGAGGCGGCGGCGGTGGCGGTGGTCTACGCCCTGCTGGTCGAGCTGCTGTTCCACCGAGAGCTGAAGCCGAAGCAGCTGCCGAAGGTGCTCAGCGAGTCCGGCGTGATGATGGGGAGCCTCTTCCTGATCATCGTGCTGGCGATCGCCTTCAACAAGTTCCTCGCTGAGCAGTACATCCCGCAGGACGCCGCCGCGTGGCTCAAGGCGAACGTCCACGCCAAGTGGCAGTTCCTCATCCTCGCCAACCTGTTCCTGCTGGCGCTGGGCTGCGTGATGGACATCATCTCGGCCATCCTCATCGTCGCGCCGCTGCTCGCCCCCATCGCGCTCCAGTACGGCATCCATCCGGTCCACTTCGGCATCATGTTCATCGTGAACCTCGAGCTGGGCTACCTCACGCCGCCGATGGGCATCAACCTGTTCGTCTCGTCGACGGTGTTCGAGCGCTCGGTGATCGAGGTGATCCGCGCCACCATTCCGTTCTTCCTGCTGATGTTGTTCTGTCTGATGGTGATCGCGCTCGTGCCTGGCCTGTCGCTGGCTCTTTTGTGAGCTGTCGCTGGTTCTTTTGTGAGCCCGTCTCTCTCTTGAGGCTGCAATGAAATACCTGACCACCCGGTCCGACGACGGCACCGAGCTGCGTCTGGCCCGCTGGGGCGACGCCGAGCGCGACGTGCTGATCGTCCACGGTCTGGCTGAGCATGTCGATCGCTATGACCACGTCGCCGAGGCGCTGGTGGCGGCCGGCTGGCGGGTGACGGCGGTCGAGCTGCGCGGCCACGGCAAGAGCGGCGGAAAGCGCGGACATGTGCGCTACTGGCACAAGTACTGCGAGGACGTCCAGGCGGCGGCGGCCACGGTGCAGCGGCCGTTCGTGCTCCTCGGGCACTCCATGGGTGGGCTGGTCACGCTGAGCACGCTCCGGCAGCCGATCACCCCCGCGGTGCGCGCTGTCGCGCTGTCGAACCCCCTGCTGGGCGTCGCGGTCGAAGGGCCGAAGTGGAAGATCACCCTGGCGAAGCTCCTGTCGCGCCTGCTGCCCGCCCTGCCGCTGACCAACGAGCTGGACACCAAGCTCATCTCCCGCGATCCGGAGGTGGTGCGGAAGTACGAGAACGATCCGCTGGTGTTCAGCGTCATCACCCCTCGCTGGTACACCGAGATGACGGCCGCCCTCGAGTCGGTCAACCAGCGCGCCGGTTCGTACACGCTGCCGCTGCGGCTGATGACGTCGACGGCCGATCAGATCTGCGATCCGAAGGCGGCGCAGGCGTTCGGCCGCGCGTACGGCGGCGAGGTCACGGCCGTCAGCTACGAGGGTCTCTACCACGAGCTGTTCAACGAGCTGGAGCGGGAGCGGGTGATCGCTGAGCTGATCGAGTGGCTGAATGGGCTACCGGGGTAGTGGCCCTCGGCAGAGATAATACACGAGTGCATCACCTCCACCGGCTGCGCTCCGCGCAGCGGGATGTAAGCATCCCGGCCCCCTTCCCTCTTGTTTGGGGGGCTCTGCCCCCGAAGACCGCTCAAGGAGCGGTCTCCCCCGGCCCGCTGCGCGGGCACTACTGGTACTCGACAGAGACCCTGTCGGGACCTCCGCCGAGCACCAGTAGTCGGTAGACATCAGTCGGAGAGACCGTGCCCACGCCCGCCATCCACGCCGCCCGCCGCGCCGAGCTGATGCGCCGCGTCCCTGGGCCCATCCTGCTGATGGGCAGCGGAGATCGTCCCCGCAACCTCGCGATGAACCCGGTGCGTTTCCGGCAGGACAGCACGTTCCTGTACTTCACCGGCTGCCGCATGCCCGGCGCCGCCGCGGTGCTCCACGCGGGCGAGAGCACCCTGTTCCTGCCGCCCCCCTCCGAAGACGACCCTCTGTGGCACGGCCACGTCGAGAGCATCTTTGAGCAGGCCGCCGCGCTCGGTTTTTCGTCGGTGCGCCCCGACCACGCGCTGGAGTCCGCGGTGGCGGAGCTCCCGTCCGTCGCCACCCTGGCCGTGCCCGATCTGGCGCGGACCCTCCGGGCCGCTGAGCTGAGCGGGCTCCCCCTCCGATTCGGCGCTCAGCACGGCACCGAGGCGCTGGTCGAGACCGTCATCGAGATGCGCCGGAGGCTCTGTCCCGAAGAGCTGGAGGTCATGCGGCAGACCGCCGCCGTCACAGCGCGAGCGCATCGCGCCGCGATGGCCGCCACCCGGCCCGGCGTCCACGAGCTGCAGCTCGCCGCGCTGTTCGACGCCGAGATCGCCGCGGCGGGTCTGGTGAGCGCCTACGAGAGCATCGTCACCGTGCGCGGGGAGATCCTCCACAACCACCACCGCGTGAACACCCTCTCTGGCGGTCAGCTCCTGCTGCTCGACGGCGGCGCCGTGGCCGGGTGCGGCCTCGGCACCGACGTCACCCGAACGTGGCCGGTCAGCGGTCGGTTCACCGCCCGTCAACGTGCGGCGTATGACGCGGTGCTGGAGGCCCAGCGGACGGCCATCGACATGGTCCGCCCCGGCACGCGGTACCGCGACATCCACACCGCCGCCAGCCGGGTGCTCGCGCGCTTCCTGGCGGACGAGGGGCTGCTGCGCTGCAGCGTGGACGAAGCGATCGAGACCGGCGCGCATGCGGTGTTCTTCCCGCACGGCGTCGGTCACCTGATCGGGCTGGACGTCCACGACCTGGAGAACTTCGGCGACCGCGCCGCCTACGCGCCGGGCCGCGTCCGCTCCGAGCAGTTCGGCACCGCCTTCCTGCGGCTCGATCTCGATCTGGAGCCGGGCAATGTGGTCACGATCGAGCCCGGTTTCTATATCGTACCCGCCATTCTGCACGATCCCACGCTGCGGGAGCGGTTCTCCGTGCAGGTCGCTTTCGACCGCGCTGAGTCATGGATCGGGTTCGGCGGGATCCGCATCGAGGACGACGTCGCCACGACCGAGGGCGCACCAGATGTGATCACCGGGGAGCTGCCGACAGCGCCCGCGGCGATCGAAGCCCTCGTCGGTCAGATGGAGATGCCGCTGGGAGGTACTGCATGAACGTCCTGATTCTGGCGCTCCTGAGCTGCGGACAGGCTCGGACCGAGAGCGGCTCGACCGACAGCGCACAGACGCCGGGCGCGACCAGCACCGTCCCATCCAGCGGGAGCGGCACGACCGGCGCGACCACGTCAGGTACCACACCCAAGACAGCCACCCCGCCTACGACGACCACTTCTGGGAAGACCACGTCCGGGAAGACCTCAGACACCCAGGCTGCGGCCGTCGCCGAGATGACCGCAGCCGTCCTGGAGCTGCTGGCCGCGCTCGACAAAGAGCAGCACGACGCCGTCTCGTTCGCGATGGACGACCCCGAGCGACAGACCTGGAGCAACCTGCCGGTCTTCTTCACCCCGCGGGAAGGCCTCTCATTCGGCGAGATGTCGCAGGCCCAGATCGACCTGGTCGAGGCCCTGCTGGCAGCCAGTCTCAGCACCGGCGGAGCCCGCTCCGCGCTGGAGATCATCGCCGTGGATGAGCTGGCTGCTCAGTCTGGCAGCACCCAGCTCGGGAGCGCGTACTACCACGTCGGGGTCTTCGGCGATCCTCAGGTCGACTCGTCGTGGGGTTGGCAGCTCGACGGGCACCACCTCGCGCTCAACTTCACGGTGGTCGGCGACGACGTCACGATGGCCCCGTCGCTGTGGGGGGTCCAGCCCATGGTCAGCACCCACGCGACCCGCGGCGAGATGGTCCCGCTACGAGACGAGGTCGATCGGGCCCTGGACCTGATCAGCGCCCTGGACAAGGAGCAGCTCGCGGTCGCGACTCTGGGCACGCACCTTCCACCCGATCTGCTCGCCGGTCCCGACTACGAAGGCGGGCTCGCGATCGAGGGGCTGCCGGGCAGCGCGCTCAGCGCCGACCAGCAGGGGCTGCTGCTCTCTCTCATCGACGCGTATATCGGTGATCAGGCCGATGTCTTCGCCGCGCTTCGGCGGGTGGAGATCGAGGCTGAGCTCGCCGACACGCACCTGGGCTGGATCGGCGACATGACCGAAGGAGGGGCGTTCTATTATCGTATCCACGGTCCGAACGTTCTCATTGAGTTTGACCACGTCGAGGGGCCGGACCATATCCACAGCGTGGTTCGGGATCCGGCCAACGATTATGGATTGGATTGGTTGAAGTGGCATCGGGCGGTGGCTCACTGAGCGTATCTCACTCCTCAACGCCGACGCGCCCACAGCGGCAACAACCCGGCCAGCCCGAGCAGCCCCGGCAGCCCCGGCGCGACCCGGCAGCCGCACCCCTCTTCGATGGGCTCCCCCCCGGTGTCCATCACCTCATCGACCCGACACTCAGCGACCGAGTCGGCGTCTCCCAGGCAGAACTCGACCTTGGCGCTCTGATCGGCCTGCGCGGGGTAGCTCCCCACCAGCCAGTACTCGCCAGCCGCGAGATCTCCCAGGTCGACCTCGGCTTCGTCTGCCCACGTGACGAGCGGGTCATCCAACATCGCAGCCAGGACGCCGTCGCTCGTGGGGTGGAACGAAAAAACCAGCCCGGTCGGATCATCGAGCGCGACGAATTCCAGCGGACCGCCGGGGTGTTCGAGCTGGAAGTAGGTAGCAGCCAGGGGGTAGAAGCGGTTGTCGTCGTGGATGTTGTCCCCGTCGACCTCGGCGTCGACCCCGCCCAGCTCGGAAGCGAACGGATACGACTCAGCGCCTCCGGCTCGGGCCCCGGTCGCCAGGTTCCAGCGGGCGAACACCGGCCACTCGGTCGCGACGTCGCTGCCGAACAGCTCGATGGTGTCCAACACAGCGCCGGTCGTTTCATCCTCGGACAGACCGACCAGCGCCTCTTGCAGCGCGGGGCCGACACCGTCTCCGAGCCGCTCGGTGAGGAACTGAAAGAACAGCGCCGTGCCATATGAGAACGACGAGACG
Organism: uncultured Enterobacterales bacterium; assembly: GCA_964464515.1. Taxonomy (GTDB): domain Bacteria; phylum Myxococcota_A; class UBA796; order UBA796; family UBA2385; genus CAYXGP01. The sequence goes on along the minus strand of CAYXGP010000100.1, from coordinate 15,280 downwards.
GCTCCGGCGGGCGGCGAGTCGATGCTCCTCCCCGGGTCCTGGAGGTACTCGCTGCAGAACCAATAGAAATCGTCGACGTCGGGAAGGTACTGGAACTCGGCCCAGACCGCGGTGCCCTCTGAGAGCCACGTGGGCTGCCCCGCCATGTAGGCCGACTGGACGGCGTGAAACAGCTCATGACTCGTGAGCACGGCGATCGCCTCCTCCAGCGAGGGGTAGCCGTAGCCGTCGAAGTCGTTCTCGATGAGCATGTGGCCGGCGCAGCGGCTCCCGCCGTCGGTGCAGCCGTCGATGTTGAACAGCCCGTCCGCGCTGCCGCCGAAGTCGATCAGGTAGAAGTCGAACGCCTCGGAGCCGCCGAGGTCTCCCAGACCCACCTCGTCCTCGGTGAGCGGCGCGCGAAAGCCGAGCGCCTCGTAGAAGACCAGCACGTCCTCGGCAGAGGCCGCGACCTGCTCCGGGAAGTCCGGCGCGCCCGAGCCGTCCTCGTCGTCGAGGATGGAGACGTTGGGGCCGCTCTCGCTGTAGTGAACCCGCACCCGCCCCTGGGGACCGTCGACCGACGCCAGCACGTCGGTGTCGTCGTAGGTGTAGAGCCCGCTGCCGCTGTCGGGCCGACCGGCCAGCGCAGGCAGCGCCAGCGCCAGCGCAAACACCGGCGGGATCACAGCATCATCCTCCAGCGCAGCGTGTAGTTGCCGCTGTCGCTGCCGCTCACGCCGCTGTTGTTGCAGTCGTCCTGATCGCTGGCGTAGTACGACTCGATGACCAGCTTGATCACGTGGCCGTCGGCGAGCTGGATGAGGTGAGGGTAGCCGGTGGTGGCGACGCAGTTGGGGTACTCCCACCACCCGCCGAGCACCACCTGGGGGCTGCCGGGCAGGCCCGAGGAGTCATTGATGAGGGTGCAGTCGTCGGTGTAGTAGTCGTCGGTGACGTAGGACAGACCAGCGGGGATCTCGGTGAGATCGTCGTAGGTGCTCTCGCGGAAGGTCGCGGCGCCGACACACGAGGGGCCCGAGGAGCCCCCGTTGAGCCGGACGATGTAGCGTCGCAGCGCCATGTCCCAGTCCATGCTCTCCAGCGCGGTCTCGTCGTCGATGTCGACTCGGCTCGCGCCGCTCTCGGAGAACTTGATGTAGACCCAGGGGTTGTTGGCCGCGTCGTTGTACCCGCCAGCGCTGGCGTCGGCGGTCGTCACGAAGTCGTCGCCGTCGGTCGTCGTCGCGACCTCGCCGTCGCTCACCTTGTCATCGTGGAGCGCGAGATCGAGGATGATCTGATCGATGCACGCCACCTCGGCGGGCTCGGTGCAGACAGCGGCGGCCGTACCGCCTCCGGAGCCGGAGTCCGATGACTTGCCGTCGCATGCGGCGAGCAGGAGCGGGAGCAGGAAGGGGATGAGATTGCGCGGGGACATGAACGCTCCGGAAGCACAGGTACCCGCCCACTATCTCGATGGCTGCGATCGAGATGGCCCTGTTACCTCATTGAGATGGGCCCACTACTCCTCCTGACGCTCACCGTGACCGCCCAGGCGGCCGGCCTCCCCTTCGCCCAGACCGACCCGCAGCGCGTCCGAGCCGGGGGCGCAGATCCCTGGACCGATCCGCCGATATGGCGCCTCGCGGGCGCCGATCTGCCGGTGCTACCGGGTGTCGTGCTGGCGGTGACGGAAGGCGGCGCGCCGCCGGAGGGCGCTGTGCATCTGGGCGGTCCCAGCTACCGCCTGCCCGCGCGCGACGGCGACGCGGCGGTGGCTCGAGCGCTCGCGCTGGCGGACGCGCCGGGGATCGCCAGCGCGTGGCCGGACGTCGTCCTCCCGCGAACACGCAGCGACTTCGACGACCCCAGCTACGGCGGGCAGTGGTACCTGGAGGCGCTCGGGATGGAGGCGCTGTACGCCGCGTCGATGGGCGATCCGAGCACGATCGTCGCGGTGATCGACTCCGGGATCGACATCTCCCACACCGATCTCGCCGACGCGGTCGCCGCCCCCTACGACGCCTTCTCCGGAGACGACGACCCCTCCCCGAACCCCGGCGAGTACTGCCACGGCGTGTCCGCGGGCATCTGCGATCAGCACGGCACGGCGGTCAGCGGGGTGGTCGCGGCGCGGGCCGACAACGGCGCGGGCATCGTCGGCATGTGCCCGACCTGTACGCTGATCCCGATCAAGATGCTCGGTGAGAGCGGGGGTTCGATGTCCGCCGACATCGCGGCCTTCGAGCATGCCATCGCCCAGGACGCCGCGGTGATCAACAACTCCTGGGGCTTCACCGTGAAGATCAGCGTCCCGGACACCCTCGCCGACGTCATCGAGCGCGCCGCTACCGAGCCGCGAGGAGGGCTCGGAGCGCTCGTGGTCTTCGCCGCCGGAAACGACGATCGCGAGCTGGGAGATCGAGAGCTGACCGCGCTGCCCGGCGTGCTCTGTGTCTCTGCAACGGACAGCTACGGCTACCCCACCAACTACACCAACTACGGCGCGTCGGTGGATGTGTCAGCGCCCAGCGCAACCGTGAGCATCGCCCCAGGAGACGAGACGCTGATCGAGTTCGGCGGCACGTCCGCTGCGGCGCCGGTGGTGAGCGGACTGGCAGCCTGGGCGGTCTCGGTCGATCCCACTCTGTCGGCGGCGGAGCTGGCTGATCTGCTGATCACCACCGCCGTACCGTCGCCGCTCGTCACCCACGACGACAGCGGCCACCACCCCGAGTACGGCTACGGAGAGCTGAACGCCGCGGGGGTGCTGGAGGCGCTGCTGCCCGCCGACACGGGGGGCGGCGAGGCGAAGGGCGGCTGCGGCTGCTCCGCCCGCCCGCTGTCTGTCCGCGGTCTGTCCGTCGGTGGTCTCGCGCTGCTGCTTGGGCTCCAGGTCGCCCGTCGACGCCCCCGCTCGCGGGGCGATGATATTTCCTGAAACGCCTGCACGCCGCGCGCGTCACTGCTATCGCCACCCTTCCACGTGTCGTGACCCATGGCCTCCTGCCGAGACATCGTCGACAGCCTCTCCGCCCTCGCAGACGGAGAGATGACGCTCACCACCCGGCTCCGCGTCCGCGCGCATCTGGCGATGTGTGCGAATTGCCGAACCTACTCCGAGCAGCTCGCCACCGTGGATGCGCTGCTGCACTCGCTGGAGCCCGAGCCAGCCAGCTTCGCCCCGGTGCTGGGGCTGCTGATGGACGAGATCCGACTGAGCCACGCCCCGCCCGAGGGTGACGTGGTGGAAGACGACGGCGCCTGGGGGACGCTCTCGGTAGACGTCTCCGAGGAGCCCGCGCCCGCTCCGCAGCCAGACCTCTCGCCGCGGGCTGACTGATTCCTGCTCCGCGGTGATTCCTGCTCCGCGGTGATTCCTGCTCCGCGGTGATTCCTGCTCCGCGGGCTGACCTCACGTCGTAGGCGCGACCAGCTTCACCAGCGCCGCGCGATGATCGTGTCGCGACAGAAGCGCGGGTCCGGCCCCGGGTAGTCCAGCGTGTAGTGCAGTCCGCGGCTCTCGTAGCGCCGCATGGCGCAGTCCACGACCAGACCGGCCACCGTGGCGATGTTCCGCAGCTCGATGAAGTCGCTGGTGACAGAGAAGTCCCAGTAGTAGTCGTCGATCTCCCGCTCCACGAGATCCAGCCGCCGCCGCGCCCGGCGCAGCCGCCGCGTGGTGCGCACGATGCCCACGTAGTTCCACATGAAGCGGCGGATCTCGTCCCACACCTGGGTGATCACCACCTGCTCGTCGGGCTCCCCGGCCGTTCCCAGGTCCCACTCAGGGACGTCAGACGGCGGCGGGATCGCGGGCAGCTCGGTCAGGATGTGGTGGCTGGCGTGATGCGCGTAGCAGATGGCCTCGAGCAGCGAATTGCTCGCCAGCCGGTTGGCGCCGTGCAGCCCGGTGCAGGCGGCCTCGCCGATGACATACAGCCCCGCGATGTCGCTCTGCCCGTTGAGATCCGTCTTGACCCCGCCGCACAGGTAGTGCGCCGCGGGAACCACGGGGATCGGATCGGCGGCCATGTCGATGCCGAACGACAGACAGCGTCGGTGGATGTTCGGGAAGTGGTGCTCGATCTTCGCCTGCGACATGTGGGTCATGTCCAGGAAGACGCTCTCGGCGCCGGTGCGCTTCAGCTCGGAGTCGATGGCGCGCGCGACGATGTCACGGGGGGCCAGCTCCATGCGCGGGTCGTAGCGCTCCATGAACCGCTCGCCGGTCGCCAGGCACAGCCGCCCCCCCTCTCCGCGGAGCGCCTCCGAGATCAGGAAGTTCCCGGCCCGCGGGTGGAACAGGCAGGTGGGGTGGAACTGGACGAATTCCATGTTCGCGACGCGCGCGCCGGCGCGCCATGCCATCGCGATGCCGTCCCCCGAGGCGACGTCTGAGTTGGACGTGTACAGGTAGACCTTGCCGGCGCCCCCGGTGCACAGGGCGACCACCGGCGCGGTGAACGTCTCCACGCGACCGCTGCGGGCGTTGAGGGCGTGGAGTCCCAGCACGCGGCTGGGCTGGGGTGGGAGCAGACCGCGCCGCGCCGCCAGCGCGCCGGTGGTGATGAGATCGATGGCGACGTGGTGTTCGAGGACCTCGATGTTCGGGTGGTCGTCGACCCGGGACAGCAGCGCCCGCATGATCTCGCCGCCCGTCAGATCCTTCGCATGCAGGATGCGCCGCGCGGAGTGCCCGCCCTCCTGGTGGAGGTCGTACTCATCCGGGCGCTTCTTGCGCCGATCGAAGGACACCCCCAGGTCGATCAGCTCCTCTACGCGCGCGCGGGCCTCTCGCGCCGTCCGCTCCACCACGGCCCGATGGCAGAGCCCCGCCCCCGCCTCCATCGTGTCGCCGGTGTGGTGCTCCCAGGAGTCGTCGTCGTGCCACGCCGCGGCGATGCCGCCCTGCGCGTACCGGGAGTTGCCCGCCGTGCGAAGCTCCTTGGTCATGATGGTGACCGGGACGTGATCGGCCAGCTTCAGCGCGAGCCGGACGCCAGCCAGCCCGCTTCCGACGATGAGAACCTGCGCGCTTCGAGACATTGTTCACCTGCTCCCCGCAGCGGACAGGGACGCGCGGAGCGCAGCCGGCGGGAGTGGCTTGCCACATCTGCCGGGGGCTTCTACCCTCCCGTTATGGGATTGTCCGCACTCTGGATGCTCATCGGCTTCGCCGGGGCCACTGAAATCTACCGCGCCGAGCTGGCCGGAGGCACGCTCTCGTTCACCGACTCGCCCAGCAACCCCGGGTTCGAGCTGTGGATCACCGACGACCACCCGCCCCCTCCCGCGCACCGGGTGAACCACGAGACGTTCCCGCTGATCGACACCTGGGACGACGCCATCCTCACCGCGTCCGCGCTCTACGAGGTGCCGGCGGAGCTGATCAAGGCGGTCTGCCTGGCCGAGAGCGGGATGAACCCCAACGCGAAGTCCCACGCCGGCGCGATGGGGCTGATGCAGCTCATGCCGCAGACGGCCGCCGGGCTGGGCGTGACCGACCCCTGGAACCCCGAGCAGAGCATCGACGCCGGCGCGCGTTATCTGTCGAAGATGCTGCAGAGATTCGGTCAGGTGCGACTGGCGCTGGCGGCCTACAACGCCGGCCCCGGCAACGTGGCGAAGCACGGAGGGGTCCCCCCGTTCGAAGAGACGCAGAAGTACGTGCCGCGGGTGATGGAGTACTACGAGATGTTCCTGACCGCGCGCCCGATTCGACTGTTCGGGGACGAGTAGAGAATGCGAAAGGGCACGTTCTGGAACCTGCCGAACATCCTCACCATCGGCCGGATGTGGATGGTCCCCGTGATGGTGTACCTGCTGTGGGATCAGCCCACGTCCACCGAGTGCTGGATCGGCTTCTTCGTGTTCGTCGGGGCCATGATCACCGACATCATCGACGGCTGGCTGGCCCGCAGGTGGGATCTCGTGAGCCCTGCCGGCGCCTACCTCGATCCCATGGCCGACAAGCTGATGGTCGCCACAGTGCTGATAATGCTCATTCCATTGGGCTGGGTTCCGGCGTGGCTGGTGGCCGTTCTGTTGTGTCGGGAGATCGCAATCACCGGCCTGCGCGGAATCGCCAGCCAGGAGGGGATGCTGATCACCGCCAGCACGCTGGGCAAATTCAAGACGGCCTTCCAGGGTACGGCGATCGGCTTCATGCTCTGGCACGAGGTCACGTGGGGGATCAACCCGCTGCGCAGCGGGCTGGTCCTTCTCTATATCGCGACGTTCTTCTCGGTGATCAGCGCCCTGGAGTACTTCATCCAGTTCTTCCGGCAGTCTGCGGCGCTCACCCGCAGCGAGTGATGCCCGCTCAAAGCTCCCGATAGCGCTCGAACAGCTCCGTCTGCCGACTCCGCAGAGACACAGCCCGCCCATCGATCCACATCCGCTCCACGCGGTATCTCGGCTGTAATGGATCACCGGCGATCTGGAACAGCGTCGCGGGCGCGCCGACCTCCAGCCGACCGTGCCCCTCGGCACCCAACACAGCGCCCGCCCCAGCCGTCAGCGCGGTGATGGCACTCTCCCAGGGGAGCCCGTGCGCCACCGCGACCGCGGCATGCGACCGAAGCTGCCGCGCGAAGTGCCCCGATCCCGAGCGGAACGCCAGCGGCACACCGGCATCCGCCAGTATCTTCGCATTGTAGGGCCGGGCGTGCAGGTGCTCGAAGCTGCTGGGCTGGACCGTGAGCGGACCCAACAGAACGCCCACGCCGGCGTCGGCGATCCGCCGCGCGATCAGGTGGCCCTCGGCGGCGCCGAGCAGGCACATCCGCAGGTCGTAGGCGGCGGCCAATTCGAGCGCCATGGCGATGTCGTCGACCCGCTCGGCCTTGACGATCGCGAGCATCTCCCCGGCGGCCAGCGCCTCCAGCGCCTTCTCCGCCAGGGTGCCCTCGTCCTCGTCCTCTTCGGGTTCGTCGTCCTTCTTCTTGCGCTTCTTCTTGCTGTCGTCTTCTTCGGGCTCGTCTTCGGGGGCGTGCTCCTCGAGCAGCGCGCGCAGCCGCTGGGCGACGCCCATCCGTGAGCGGGGGCCGTCCCCGGTGATGCCAGCCCGCCCCATGTTGATGCAGAGTCCGACCGGCGCGGTGATGATCGCCTCGGACGGCAGCAGCCCCACCGTGCGCAGCAGCCCGGCCTGCCCGGAGATGAGGCGCCGCGTGCTGGGGTGGAGCACCACCGACGTGATGCCCTCCATGCGGGTCACCGGCACCACACTCGACAGCGGGTTGTAGCCGTTCCAGGCGCGGACGTCGGGGGTGACGGCGTCGGACGGCTCGTCGTCGTCGCGGGTGGCGCTCTCCATCCCGATCTCGACCATCCCCACCGTGCAACCCGCGTCGGTGAAGCCAGGCACCAGCCAGGCACCCCCCAGTTCTTCGCCGCCCTTCACGCCAGCGCCCAGCTCAGCGATTCGCCCACCCTCGATACGGATCCCCCACCCTTCGTGGACCTGTCCGTCGTGAGTCAGCACCGTGGCGCCCGACAGCGTGCGGTCGCCGGCCTCCGGCTCGGCCCAGCCATCCAGTGGAAGCCCCCCCGAACTTCGAGCGGCCAACAGCCCCCTGGGAGCGAGCAGCCCGGCGCCGCCCAGCCACAGCAGCTGTCGCCGTGAATGCAGAGTCATGGCGTCTCCTCTCGTTCGTACACCACGTCGCCCTCGATGAGCGTGAGATCGACCCGACTGTAGGCGTCGAACGGATGCCCCGACATCACCACCAGATCGGCGTCCTTACCCACCTCGATCGAGCCGGTGAAGCCGTCGATGCCCAGGATTCGCGCGGGGTCGAGGGTGATGGTCTCCAGCGCGTCTGCCTCGCTCATGCCGGTGGCGAGGAGGCGCGCGGCCTCCAGCGGCATACGCTGCACCATGCTGGCGGAGTCGGAGTGGATCGCCACCGGCACACCGGCGGCCTTCACCAGCAGGGCGTTCTCGGGGATGGCGTCGTATGCCTCCATCTTGAAGCCCCACCAGTCGGGCCACGTGGCGATGCCGCTGCCGTGCGCGGCGATGAGATCGCGCACCTTGTACGCCTCCAGCGCGTGCTGAAACGACGACACCCGGATCCCGAAGTCGTCCATCACCCGGTAGATCCCCTCGATGTCGTCGCCTCGGTAGCAGTGAACGTGGACCCGTACGTCGCCATCCAGCACATCCAGGAGCACCTCCATGTCAGCGTCTTCAGGCGTGTGCTCCCGGCGATCGGCGCGGGCCGTTCGGTAGTCCAGCGCCGCCTGGAAAGCCCCCCGCATGCCCGCGAGGTTACCCATTCGGGTGCTGGGACCGCTCTCATCTTTGCCGTAGACCCGCTTGGGGTTCTCGCCGCAGGCCATCTTGATCCCGCGGGGTGCCCTCGGCTCCAGCATCCCAGCCAGCGTGCGCGACGGCTTGAGCTTGACCACGGCGGACTCGCCGCCGATGAGGTTGGCGCTGCCCGGAAGCACCTGGATGGTGGTCACCCCGCCCGCCCGCGCCAGGGCCAGGGCCGGGTCTTCGACGTGAAAGCTGTCGCCCGCCCACACCCGCGGCGTCACCGGATCCGTCGCCTCGTTGCCGTCTCCGTGCGCGCCGGCATGCGGCCACGAGTAGACGCCCATGTGCGAGTGAACGTCGATGACCCCGGGGATGACGAACCGCCCGGTGGCGTCGATGGTCTCGGCGCCGCTCGGCACCGCCACATCCGCCCCTACCGCCGCGATCTTCCCGTCCGTGATCAGCACCGCGCCGCCCTCGATGGGAGGGCCTGCCGCCGACAGGACGTTACCGCCGGTGATGACCAGATCGGCCGCCGCGGCTGCCGGGGACAGCCCCATCAGCGCCATCACCCCCGCCGCCGGCAAGACGGTGGGGGAACCGAGAACCCGACGATCTGCCACGTTCACCTCGCTTCCGACCCCTTATACGATCCCCCCGACACCGGAGCGCGGCCGGACATCCGCTGGAGGTCCATGTGTGGGCACTGCTGCTGGCGCTGACAGGGTGCGGCCTGCGGACGATCCCCCCGCACCTGCAGGTCGCCGCGGAGGCCCCACCCGCCCCGCCGCCCACGGGTCTCGCGGGGATATTGGCCGGCGATCCGCTAGCGCGGCATCCCGTCCTGCCAGACCCTTCCTGGACACCCGACGACCCAGCGTTGGCCGCCTGGCTGGTTGTGACGCAGAGCCCCGAGCCGGACTGGTGGGCCCTGGAGCGGGCGTGGCCCGGGACGATCGCGGTTCCGCTGTCCCGCGGCGCGCGTCTGGTGGACGTGGAGGTTCGCCTGGCCACCGGCTCACCGCTAGCTGATCTCCCGACGCTCCTGCCGCCCCCCGCCCGCCAGGCGATCCCCCCCGAGCTCCTCCGCCCCGAGCTCCTCCACCACGCCGAGCGACAGGTGCTGCTGGGGTGGTTGGACGGCCCGGCGATCGACCTGTCCGCCCCCGCCGCCGCCCTCGCGCCCGGCCGCCACGATCGCCTGCTCGATCACCCGCTCGGTGTGTTGCTCCAGGCCCGCGCCGCCGCCGCCGCTGATCCCGAGCGCGCCGCCGCCGGTGTCGCCGCGCTGACCCGCGCCACCACCCTCGCCCTGCAGGAGGTCTCGGCTGACCGCGATCGCGAACAAGCGGACTGGGCCGCCGCGCGCGACACCGCCACAGAAGAGCTGGGCGGCGCTCCGATCGACGTCCTCCTCGCCAGCGCCGCCACAGACCTCACCGCCGACGCCAGCGCCGACGCCTCCACGGGACAGGCGCTGGTGGCGCTGACCGCCCTCCGCATCCGCGGCACCTGCAGCCGGCCGCCGTGTGCCGGCTTCGACCGCGGCGTCACCCTGAACACCGCTGGTCGGTGGGCCGCAACCGACGCCGCGGCGCTGTGGCGGGTGATCGCGTTGAAGGAGATGCTCGACACCATCGAGGTGGCGGCGGGTCACCCGGGCTTCGGACGACACCTCCCCGATCTCCTGGATGTGCTCCGGGGTCTGGATGCCCCCCTGGAAGCAGCGACAGATCCCCCCGCGCTCGTCCCCGAATTGGCGACGCGCCTGTCGGAGTTAGCCGCCGAAGCTGCGCCCACCGAGCCCGCGCAGCAGGTGTTCCTCACCCGGCTGTCAGACCGCGCGGCGAAGACCGCCCGAGAGAGCCGGGAGCGTCAAGAGCCGGTACACTCGAAGTAGAGGTCGATCGTGTCGGTTGCCGTGGCGCCCATGCAGTCACGCACCTCAAGCTGGAGCTGGACCGTGTCGGTGTTGGTCGAGCCGTAGGTGGCCGAGGGCCCCGGAACCAGGACCGTCGGGGTCCAGGTGGTGTCGTTGGTGATCGTGGCTGAGCCGCTCACGACGGTCCACACCGGGTAGTCCACCCAGTCGCCGTCGGCGTCGGAGCCGCTACCTGACAGCGTGAACTCGTACTCGGTGCAGTCGTCGCACTCGTACGAGGCGCCGTAGCTGACCGACTGGCAGGAGATCGACTCGGAGTAGGTCTGATCGGAGCCGGCGTCCGCCACCGGCGCCGTGTTGGTGCCGGTGCGCGCGGCGATGTCGGCCGTGGTGGTGTCGGGCAGGGAGTACTCGAAGCCGTTGTGGACCGTCAGGCTGAACACGTAGATGCCCGCGGCGTCAGGCGAGAACGTGGGGTTCATGTCGATCGGCTCTTCGAGGTCGGAGGTCGTGAGCAGCGAGGCCGTCGGCCCGGAGGTCAGCTCCCAGGCGTAGGTGAGCGGCAGACCCTCGGGATCGAAGGAGGCCGAGCCGTCGAGCTGCACCAGCCCGCAGGACTCCAGGCTGGACGTGGCCTGATCGACGGTGGCTATGGCGATCGGCAGGCAGTACTCGTTCTCCTCGCCGGGGGAGCCGTCGTCGCTGCCGAGCATCCACGTCTGGGTGGACTCGCACCAAACGTCGCCGTCGTCGTTGAGCAGATCCGACAGGTACGTGGGATCGAGGCTCATCGACGCGCCCTCGGGATCGGGGAACGTCGCCCCGTCGTCCCAGGCCACCAGGTCGAGCGCGATACCGTCGGCCTCAAGGACCAGCTCATCAGCCTCGTTGGAGAGCGACAGGTCGCTCCACATGTAGGACACCGCGGGGATCTCCCCGCTCCTCGCCGGGTCGCCGTCCACGGCCAGGACCGCGTACTCCCCCGGCTCGAGGAGGATCAGATCGTCGGAGGTGACCTGGTGCCAGCCGCCGCTCACGGTGGTCGACAGCACCATGCCGTTGAGCACCAGGGTGCTGCCGGTCGCGTTGTAGACCTCAAACCACTCGCCCTCGGGATCGGCCACCGCGTCGGGGTTGGTCATCACCTCGGTGATCACCAGATCGCCCGCGCTCCAGCTCCCCTCGTCGACCAGCCCATCGCAGTCGTTGTCGACCAGATCAGAGGGCGCCTCGCTAGCGCCCGGGTTGACGTCAGCGTTTGCGTCGTCGCAGTCCGCGGCCGCGCTGTGGGAGCCGCACTCGGTGTAGCCGTCACCGTCGGCGTCGAAGCCCTCGTCGATCTCTCCATCGCCGTCGTTGTCAGCGCCGTCGCAGGTCTCGACGCCCAGGCAGTCCTTCACGCCGTCGCCGTCGTCGTCGGGGAAGCCCTCGTCGATCTGACCGTCGCCGTCGTTGTCGACGCCGTCGCAGGTCTCGCTGTCCATGCAGTCGAGCGTGCCGTCGCCGTCGGTGTCGGCGAAGCCCTCGTCGGTCACGCCGTTGCAGTTGTTGTCGACGTCGTCGCAGTCTTCTGACTGGCCGGGGTAGATGGCCGCGTCGCCGTCGTCGCAGTCGCCGTCGGACTCGGACCAGCCGTCTCCATCGACGTCGGATGGCGTACTGCTCACCGTCGTGAACGCCGCGGTGTCGCTGGTTCCGCCGGTGGTGTCCTTGTCGTCGCAGCTCAGGAGCCCGCCGACTCCCAGGAAGCCGACTCCCAGGATGCCGATCAGACTGAGGGTGGACCGGTTGATCAACATGGGCTCACCACGGGAGGAGGAAGTGTGCGCGACCGGGGGCAGCACAGGGCAGCGTAGCAGATCCACCCAGGGCCCGGCAAACGGTGATGAAAGCCGTCCTGATCGGACACTTGCCCCCCCGCGATCCGCTCTGTCCAGACCGCCGTCCGTCTCGCCCACACCAACCGGCCACACCTCGCTCTCCACCCACCAGGAGGGCCTTCACGCGCCACGTTCCAGGGTACAGGCGAGATGGCCGACCCCGCTTGCGTGACCGAACGCGGTGCTCAGTTTCGGGGGAGCATGCGCCAGATCGGTCCCAGGATCCGCCAACGCTGACCGTCATGGAAGAACAGGTGGTAGCGACTTCCGAGATCCGCGCCCGGCGCCAGCAGCTCCACCTCGTAGAAGGTCCGCCCCGGCCGGAGCACCGTCCGAGCTGCATCCCGCGCGCCGCCGGGGAACTCACTCGCCGCCGTCGTGCCCTTCTGGTAGGACGCGATCTCCTCGGGGGGCGCCGTATGCACGCGCCCCCGGGGGCGGCCCGGACGGAGCCGCAGGAGCGCTGCCGCCTCCGCATCCGACCTCGGCGAGTGCCGCAGGCTCTGCTCTTCCAGCTTCGCCGCCGCCGCTTCATCGGCCACCGCGTAGTTGATGGCCGCTGCGTCGAGCCACAGGCCCCTCAACAGCTCGGCCGCCGCCGGGATGTTGCCGGCCGCATTCGCGGCCACCATGTCGGAGAACAGTGCGTGCAGCCCAGCGCTGTCGGCGGAGTAGGTCATGGGTCTCCCGTCCTGCCCCGCGCCGGTTCAACCAGCCGGGGGCCGGCCTGGGCCGAAGTGGATGTTCGAGGCAAGCTTCCGGCTCAGAGTGGCTCAGCGAGTATCATGGACCGCGCTGCTCGGTGCCTCGTTTGACGCTCACCCCGGCCTTGACAGGCATCCCGCGATGGTTAGAATAGCGGCGCTTCTGATGCGGGAGTAGCTCAGTTGGTAGAGCACCAGCTTGCCATGCTGGCTGTCGCGAGTTCGAGTCTCGTCTCCCGCTCCACCTTTGAAGGCGATTCCATTTTGGGATCGTCTTCACTACTTCTGGGTCTCTTGGGCTCAGCCATGCTGGCTGCCGCGACCGGGGGCGCCCTCAGCCCTGAGGGCGGGCCCGTTCGCGTCTCGTCTCCCGCTCCATCTTTGAAGGCGATTCCGTCTGGGATCGCCGGCTTGGTGCAGCCACGTGCCCACGACAACACGATTCCTCGAATCACGAACCGCGTGTCTGGTAGTGGGCTCAGATACCAGGCCGCGGAGGACACGATCGTAGCCGGCGTGGAGCACACCTTCATAGAAGCTGGAAACAGACGCGGGCATCCTGCGTCCATGCTCCCCGCCAGCCAGACAAGATAGGTGTCTGGCGTCCAGCAATCCGGTCCCGAATGAACCACCCACTCGCAGATGATGCTCCGCCGCGGGTGGGGTTGGCCCCCGAACCAGAACAGCCAGAGCAGATCGACGCGCTCCCTGCCCGTGCTCGGGCCGTCAAGCGCGCCATCGATCTGCTGGGCGCGGGCGCGGGCCTCCTGCTGCTGTCGCCCACCCTGGCGCTGATCGCGGTGGCGATCAAGCTCGACGACCCGACCGGCCCGGTGCTGTTCGCGCAGGAACGGAGCGGCCTCGGCGGCAGGTGCTTCACCATGTGGAAGTTCCGGAGCATGGTGCCGGAGGCCGAAGACATCCAGTCCGATCTGCTGGCCGACAACGAGATGAGCGGGCCGGTCTTCAAGATGAAGCTCGACCCCCGGGTCACCCGCGTGGGATCCTGGCTCCGGCGCTGGTCGCTCGACGAGCTGCCGCAGCTGTGGAACGTGCTCCGCGGCGACATGAGTCTGGTCGGTCCCCGTCCTCCCCTGCCCTCCGAGGTCGCGCGCTACCAGCGCTGGCAGCTCCGCCGCCTGACAGTGCCGCCGGGCATCACCTGCATCTGGCAGGTCTCGGGCCGCAACACAATCGACTTCGACACCTGGATGCGGCTCGATCTGGAGTACATCGACAGCTGGAGCCTTCGCCTCGACATCCACCTGCTGCTCAAGACGATCCCGGCGGTCATCTCGGGGGTGGGGGCGTCCTGAGCAGCGCATCGCCCAGCGCCCGCCCCAGCATGGAGCGTCGGCCGGCCCGCAGAGCGCTACTCGTAGACGCCCTCGTCGGTGTCTTCACACGTCGAGGCCCCACAGTCCGGGTGGCAGTCGTCTTAGTCAACCCGATGTGCGCCTTTTCATGACGCCGCGACGAGGCCATCGAACTGGAGAGGCGGACGTTCGTGCTTGATGTTGAGGTAGCAGGCGACCGTATGAGAGAGGAACTTCCTCGCGAATCTGCTGGTGAGGTGCCACAGGTCGCGCGCTTGGACATTTACAATGCCGAAACGCTCCTGAAGTTGACCAATGACCGTCTCGACGATCTTTCGTGTCTTTCTCTGGTTGGGGCTGGATTCCGCTCCGGGACGAGGGGCCATGTTCTTGCGGAGTGGTGTTTTGAGTTTGATCCCCCGCTGAGACAGGCGTTCCCATAGCGCTTGGTCGATGTAGCCCTTGTCTCCAACTGGCCTTCCGCCCCCCCCTTCATGATGGAGGTGCATTTCCGGTCCGAGCGAACATATCGGAGGGCCCCAGCGCCGACAACTCCAGTCGTGGTGCGTATTTTGGCGTAGCATGGTGTAGCAGTTTGTCGAAGTCTGTGCGGGCTCATGGAGCCGGAAACAGCATAGAGTCATGAGCGTAGTTGACGTCCCCCGGAGGGGTCGGCTCACTCTCGCCGCCGCTTCCGGATGTGTCTACGAGGGTGCCAGCTCTGGACCACAGCCGCGACCGCCGCGGGTCAAGAGACTCGCCAACCTGGCTCGCGGCAGGAATAGAACAGATATAAACTGGAATATTGTTGATTCCGGCCAGGGCGGTGGGGGAAGCTTGCGTAATACCTGACGCGGCGATCAGGGGTGAGGAAGGCCAGAAACTGGTTTTTCGTGGATCGATCGCTGACCGCCAAGGGGATCGAAAGATGACCGGCGGTGAAGGCTACTGCTGTGAGAACTGCCGCGCTCGGGCAGAGGCGCCGGTGGACAGAGTGATTCAGCGGGCCCTCGTTGCCCTGCGTGCTCGGCCGCCCGTTGGAATTAGCGCCGAGGAGCTCGGTGCATTCGTCGATCGCAACCACAATGTTCTGCGGGGACTCGTCCAGAGCGCGATGCCGGGCTGCGCTGGGGATGAACCGTGAAGAACGCGTTGAGGGGTGTTGCGAGGCGCATGTCAACACCATCGAAGGGTACATGCTCGCCGCCCCCCCTTTCGGCGCCTCCCCGTTTGATGGGATCCTATCG
>CAYXGP010000099.1:7375-27965 GCA_964464515.1 uncultured Enterobacterales bacterium | reverse complement strand
GAAAGCTGCATGATCAGCGAATCAGGGAGTGCCCCCCAAATGCGAACGCGCCCCGCGTGCCGTCGTCGATGATCAGCTTGGCGACCCGCGGGGCCACCCCGGCGAGCGTCGCGGGATCCACCTTGATGCCTCGGCTGGTCAGCAGAGCGGAGTCGACGGAGTCGAGCGCGTAGAACCCCTCCCAACCGGTCACGTCCGGCTGCGGGTCGGGCGGTGGTTCCAGCTCTGTGGTGCAGGCGAGCAGGAGAATCAGCACGGTTGAGCCCTCGGTCCTACGGAACTTCCTACGCCGCCCGATGCACCATCACCACCCCGGTGCGGTCGTCGCCGCCCAGGTTCGCGGTCACCGCCACGCGCGGCGCGGTTGAGACGGGGTACTCCGGGCAGCGTCCGGTCATCTGTCGCCACACCTCGACAACCTGCTTGATCCCGGTGGCCCCGATGGGGTGACCGAACCCGAGCAGCCCGCCGCCGGGGTTGATCGGCAGCCGACCGTCGATGGCTGTCTCTCCCTCCCGGAGCATCCGCGGCGCGCCCCCCGGCTCCGCGAAGCCCAGCGCCTCCATCATCTGCAGCTCGGCGACGGAGAAGCAGTCGTGGACCTCGGCCAGCCCCACCTCATCGGGGCCGACCCCCGCTGAGCCGTACGCCTGCCGGGCCGCGCGGGCCATGTTGACCATGGCGGCGGGCTCGCTGTCGCCGGTGAGCGGGGCGACCGAGAAGCCCACCCCGCAGATCTCGGTGCAGGCGTCGCTGCAGATGCCGAGTCGGTCGAGGCCGTCTTGGGTGGCGAGCACGACGCCGCTGCCGCCGTCGGTGAGCGCGGTGCAGTCCAGCAGCCGGATGTGCGCTCGCAGCTCCGGATCGGTCAGGAATTCGGGGTTTCTGTCCGAGGCGGTCGCGGCGCGCTCGAAGTCCACCGCGGCGTGTCGCTGAAGGGCCAGGGGGTTGCGGCGGGCGTTTCCATACGCCTTGGCCACCACCCGCGCGAGGTCGTCGTGGGTGGCGCCGAACGCGGCTTTGTAGGCGCGGGCCCTGCGGGCGAAGAACCACGGAAACAGCGCGAACTCGCGGTCGCGTTGACTCGCCACGTGGGCGGCCCAGGCCATCCAGTCGACGGCCTGCCGACTGCGGACGGTGTTCTCGACCTCCGCGCCCACGGCCAGCGCGACGTCCGCGCTGCCCTGGAGTGCGTCGACACACGCGACGATGGCGGCGGACCCCGAGGCGCAGGCGGCCTCGATCCGGGCGATCGGCTTGCCAGATAGCTTCGGCTCGACGGCGGCCAGGACCGCGCCCAGGTGCCCCTGGCTGGCGAAACACTCGCCCAGGAAGTTGCTCACCACCGCGCGATCGATCGCCGCGGCAGAGACGCCTGTGGCGGCCAGCGTGAGGCGGGTGGCCTCGGCCAGGTGATCCTCCAGCGTGGGGTTCTCACCCGGCTGGTCGTGCCGCATGAAAGCGGGGTGGCCCCGTCCGATGAAGGTCGTGTGGGCGCCGCCGACCACGAAGACCCTGCGGCGCGGTTTCACGCGGCACCCCCGGAGATCTCCTCGCCGGGCACCCAGTGGGCATGGAACCCCGTGGGGACTCGCCGGGGGATCTGCACCCGCGCCACCGGCGGCGAGCCGGGCTGGCGGGCGTCGTAGACCCGGGCCTCGGAGCGCGCGCCCGAGGCTTCGTTCACGAACACCACCACCCAGCCATCGTCCTCGTCGGTGCCGCCCGCGCGGGGAGCGAAGACGGTCTCGCCGCCCACCATGCCCTCGCCGTAGTCGGTCGCCGTGCCGCTACCGGTCTGGAGATCGTAGGTGATGAAGCCGTCAAACAGCAGCGTGGGCGAGCGCGCGACGCGGGGGCTCCAGGCCAGCCGAGCCGGCCCGCCCAGGAAGCGGTCGTTCATGCGGGGAAACTCCGTGGGCACGTCGTCGAGCTGCTCTTCTGTGACCTGCCCGGTGCCCAGGTTGATCGTCCACCGATGCAGGAAAGGCTGCAGCCGCAGGAAGTGCAGCCGCGGGATGTGCGGCTCTGCGGCGTGCGGCGTGGTGGGGATGGGGTCCTCGATGCGGCAGGCAATCAGCGTGATCACCGTGTCGCCTGCGGCGTCCTGCGTCTCGTGGGCGTTGATCGTGTGGTAGCTGTAGCAGGGCGGGATCTCGAACCAGCGCACGCGGTCGCCGTGCCGCTCCATCACGCCGATGCGGCCGGGCTGATCGCGCGCGAACCGCACCCGGCGCTTGCCCTGCGCCAGTTTGCTCGGGTCCCACAGCATCGGCAGGTCGAGCAGGATGGTGTGGTTCCGCGTGATCGCGATGTCGTGGAACAGGCTGGGGCGGGCCTCGTGGATGGGCAGGTGGTGGGTCACCCGGCCGTCCGCGCTGGCGACGCCCACCTGCAGGTGGGGGGGCCGGTAGGGCGAGTAGTCGAAGAAGATCATCTCCCCCGTGGAGGGGCAGACCTTGGGGTGCGCCGCGATCCCGCAGGTGAGGGTGCCGCCGAAGTCCTCCGCGCCGATCGTCTCCAGGTCGGGCAGCGACAGGGTGTAGGGCTCGCCGCCCAGCCACCACAGCGCCAGCAGCTTGCCGTTGTGCCACACGAGGTCTGTGTTGGCGGTGTTCTTGTCGGGGCCGCGGGGGCAGGTCGGGTCGAACGGCTCCAGGAGCCCCCGCCACAGGCGCTGACCCGCTGCGCGCTCGGCGTCGAGCCCTGCGGTGTGGATGTAGCGGTTGCGGTAGGTGGCCCGGCCGCCGTCGAAGTGGATGGCATGGACCATGCCGTCGCCGTCGAACCAGTGGTAGGACGGCCCCGGGTCCAGCGCCGGGTTGGGGCTGTTGTTCACAAGCACGCCCGACAGCTCCGACGGGAGCTGGCCGATCACGGGGAGGGCGACGTCGGTGCGCTCGTCGGTGACCGGCGCGAAGGTTGCGTCCATGTAGGAGGTGATGTTGGCCAGGGCTGTCATCTGAAGCTCCCGTTGTGAGGACCAGGCCGGTCCGAGAATCGGGGCTGGTCTATCCCAACGCGGATCCTTTCCGCTCTGAATCCGCTTCCTGCGCCAGGTTCGGCTGCGCGAGTCGAGGGGCGCTACGGTCAGCTCGGATGCAGGGTCCTCCGGACGTCGTAGGCGTCGATCGCGCCGGCTTCGAACTCGCGCAGCAGCCGCGAGAGGTGGGTCCTGGCTTCCTGGATGTTGACGGTGCGGGCGGCCACGGACATCTCCCACACCAATATGGTCTGGTCAGGTGGTCTGGTCAGCCATGGCTCGAATTGAGCAGGCGCGCAATCATCCCGTATGCCAGGGTCGCGACCGGCACGTCTGGCGGCACCCGTAAGATGATGTTCCCCCCGCGCGGTCGGGCGCTCACGATCACCGCGCCCATCAGCCCGGCCGCTCGCAGGACGCCCGCGGCGGCGGCACGATCTTCGACGCTGATCCTCGGGGAGCGGCCCCGCGGCGATACGCAGGCGAAGTGGGTGCGCACGCCGGCACGATTCAGCGCGATCACCAGCCCGGCCAGCTCTGGGTCGATCAGCGAGGCCGGCACGATCTCTGCGCCGTCCACCATCTGCCGCAGTCCGACCCCGCCGCACCGAACATGCCGTGCCTGATCAGGCAGGGTGATCAGCCGCCGCCACAGCTCCTGGGGAGAGGGCGCGATCGGCGCGAGCATCTCCGACGTCACGCCGCCCCGGAGCAGGAGCGTCGCCAGCGACTCCAGACCCACCGCTCCCAGCCGCGCGCGGAGACCAGCGGCCTCGTCTGGCAGCGGATGGACAAGGAACCGACTCCAGTCGAAGGCGCGCGGATGCACCTGCAGGTAGCCACCGGTGAGTGTCGTGCGGAAACCGAACACCGCGAGGACCGTCGACAGGGCCGCGAGCGGACCCGCCGCGCGCGCGCGCTCGGCCGGCTCCAGCAGCTGTCGTGGGGGGCGAATCACTGCCGCGCTTCGACCTCGGTCATGCCCAGGTCTATACCGCCGCCTGCCCAGGAAGCATCTGTTGCAGGTTCTGACAGAGCGCTTGAGCGCCGCGATCCGCGTGGTTCGGGGGGGCGAGTGGTGCTCTACAGCGCTAGGATGGGGCTCATGGAGGCTGCCATGACGCGTGTGATTTTCACTTCTCTCCTCACTCTCCTCTTCGCTTGCGTAGACAAAGACGACGACACCGGCGAGGCTGAGCCCACCGGCGGGACGACCACCACTGCCGGGACAGCCAGCGGCGGCACCAGCGGGGCGACAGGCGGCACGACGGGCGGGGGGACCACCGGCGGAGCCACGGGTGGCGGTACCTCTGGCAGCACCACCGGCGGGAGCACAGGCGGCACGACGGGCGGGAGCACGGGCGGCTCCACAGGCGGTACGACCGGCGGTGGACCCACGGGTACGTCCGGCTCGTCCACCGCGCCTACGACGGGAGGCTCAACCGGCGGTACCAGCGGCGCGACTGGCGGCACCAGCGGTACGACCGGCGGCACCAGCGGCACGACCGGCGGGAGCACGGGCGGCACCACTGGTAGCACGACCTCCCCCACGGGCTGCACCGAGGTGGACCTCATCTTCAGCGCCGAGGTCCGCGACAGCAGCAACACCGTCTGCACCACCTGCGCCGCCGGGGTCGCTCTCGATGCCTGGGCGGTGGCGTCCAACCCCTGCGCCAACGACATCACGCTTCAGCTGAACGCACCAGACTTCATCTCTGGTGGCAGCCTCACGGCCTACAGCAGCGGGATGGGCATGGGCTGGGCCGTCGGCGGCAGCGGCGGCGCGATGACTGTCACCGTGCCGGCCGGCGGACAATTCGACGAAGCCAACAGCATGGGCCGTCTCAGCGTCGACACCTACGATCTGTCGCTCTCGCTGACCGATCGCGCTGGCACCACTGTCACGACGACGTTCGACGTTCGCTGACGACGTACCGGTATACCCGCGTGCGCCACGCGTCGCGGAGGACGGTCTCGGCGTCAGGCGTCCAGCCCGGCAGACGAAAGGTCAAGCTGATAACCACCGCGCCGGGGTGGAGGCGCGCTCGCAGCACGGGTGACAGGCGCGTCATCCCGCCCGGGTACAGGTAGCAGACCACCACGTCGGCGGTCTCCAGCGGTGCGTCGCGCCAGAAGTCCCCGCGGCGCAGAGACAGGTTGCCCAGACCGGCTCGCCTGGCCCGGAGCCAGGAGACCAGCCAGGGCAGGGGAGACAGCTCGAAGCCGATGACCTGCGAGGCGGGCCGGCTGCGCGCCAGGGCCAGGGCCAGACCGCCGGTTCCCGAGCCCAGCTCCAGCACGGTGTCGACTCGGGCTGGCAGAAAGCGCAGCGCGGCGGCGCGGGCCTGCGCGGACGAGGGCATCGGGGAGATGCCAGCGCGCAGGGTTCCATGCAGAATCGACAGGGCCACCAGGGCGCAGAGGATCACGACGCCCAGGTGGAGGGCGGTGGTCATCCCGGCTGCTCGGTGGGCGGCTGGTCTGTGAGCTGCCGCTCCACCAATCGTGCATACACGCCTCTCTGCACCATCAGCTCTGCGTGCCGTCCCCGCTCGACGATCCGGCCGGCCTCCAGCACGAGGATCTCGTCGGCGTCCCGAATGGTCGATAGCCGGTGGGCGATGGCGAGCACCGCGCGATCAGCCCGCAGCCGGTCCAGCGCTTCCTGAACCAGGTGCTCGCTCTCTGCATCCAGCGCAGACGTCGCCTCGTCCAGCACGAGGATGGGCGCGCCGCGCAGCACCGCGCGGGCGATGCAGAGACGCTGGCGCTGGCCGCCCGACAGGCGCATCCCCAGCTCGGAGATGCGCGTCTCGTACCCGTTCGGGAGCTCCTCGATGAATGTGTGGGCGTTCGCGACCCGCGCGGCCTGCTCGATCGCGCTTGAGTCTGCGGCGAGACCGAGCGCGATGTTCTCCCGGATCGTGTCGTCGAACAGAAAGGGCTCCTGCGTGACGACGGCCACCCGCGCGCGGAGCGCGGAGAGCGGGAGATCGCGGAGGTCGACTCCGTCCAACGTGATGCGCCCAGACGTTGGATCGGCGAAGCGCGGGACCAGCGCGGCGGAGGTGCTCTTTCCGGCCCCGGAGGCGCCGACCAGCGCGACGAGCTGTCCGGGGCCCACCGAGAAGCAGACATCACTCAGGACCGGGCCCTCGCCGTAGTCGAAGCCGACGTCCTCGAATCGAAGCACGTCGCCCGTGTCAGCGGGCGCTCGGTTGCCGACGTCGGGGACCACAGGCGCGCGGTCGAGCACGGCGAAGATCGCCTCGGCGCCGGCGATGGCCCGCTGGGTCAGCACGTTGATCTCGGCGATTCCCTTGAGCGGCATGTTCAGCAGGCCGAGGGCGGCCATGAAGGCGATCAGCTCGCCTGGGGTGAGGGCGCCCGAGAACACCTCCTGGCCGCCTATCCAGAGCACGCCCGCCGCTCCGAGCGAGGCGATCAGCTCGATCACGGGCGAGGGCATCAGGCGGGCGGCGAAGGCCTCCATCTGGAGCTGAAGCTGGCGCTGGTTCTCGACCTCGAAGCCGCGCGCCTGCCGGGTCTCGGCGCGGTAGGCCTGCACCGTGCGGATCCCCGAGAGCGTCTCGGTGGCGAACGCTGACAGGGCGGCGAGGTTGTCCAGGCTCTCGCGGGTCCGGTTGCGGAGACGTCCTCCGAACCGATGGATGGGGAACGCGACGAGCGGCAGGGAGACCACCGCCACGGCTGCGAGCCGCGGGCTCATCCAGAATGCGCTGCCGATCAGCACCGCCAGCGTGAGCGGCTTCTGCACCGCGGTGACGATCCCGCTCACGCCGTACTGCACGTTGTTGACGTCGTTCGTCAGGCGCGCGATCAGCTCGCCGGTGGGTCGCTTCTGGTGCCAGGCAGACTCCTGACTGAGCAGGGCCTCGAACAGCTCCTGGCGCAGTCGGGTCACCACCGTCCAGGAGATCCGCCGCGTGATCATCCCCCGGGAGAAGCCCACCGCGCCGTTCAGGGCGTACAGGCCGACCACGCCGCCGGCGACGAGCCCCAGCATCTGCGTGTTCTTCTCGATCAGCACGTCGTTCAGGACGGCCTCGATCAGGAACACCAGCGCGCCGGGAATCGCCGAGTGGATCGAAATCAGCACCAGGGCCAGGGCCAGGCGCAGGCGATGGGGCTGGAAGTAGCCCAGCAGGCGGCGGATCGTGGCGCGGTCGCCCTTCACTCGGCGCTCCACAGCTCGTACACCTGCCACTCCCTCACAGCGATCGGACGCAGCGGATCGGTCCCCGAGATGAACGCCGTCACGCGGTTCGGCCCGCTGCGCTCATAGCCGCGTTCCTCGATCAGCGTGCGCCGCTCCCCAGCGGCCGGGCGAACGAACAGCGCATGCGGCGCCATCTCCACCGGCCACAGATCGTACTGATCGGGTCGGCTGTGCTCTGGGAGCGCATGCGCCGCGACTCCGCTGTAGAAGTGGATGAGCGCCGCCTCCTGGTACCGGGACGTGTAGACCGCGTCGATCCCCCAGGCTGCCACGGAGTCCGCCAGCGTCTGCCCGCCGGTCAGCCGCGCGCGGGGATCTCCGGGGAATTCCAGCAGCGGCTGGTGCAGGTGGACCAGCGCCAGCACCGACAGCACAGCGCTCACCCCGACGCCGACGTGGAATGCCCGACCGAGCGCCCCGGCGCGGCGTGACAGCCCCACCACGGCGCCCAGGTAGGCGGGCGCGGCCCAATTCGCCTCGCCGCCGGCCCAAACCGCCACCGCGAGCAGGGGCAGCGAGGCCCACCAGCACAGCCGCTCGGTGTCGTCGCCGCGCCAGCCCACCGCCCACCAGGCGAGCATCGCGCCGAACAAGACCGGCCCCACCAGGCCGAATTGCGCGGCGAGGAAGGCGCCGGGCGAGCTGCTGGCCGCGACGTGCTCGAGCTGAAACCGCCAGCTCACGAGGTCGTGGGTGGCGTTCCACCAGGCGTTGGGCAGATAGACGAGCCCGGCGATCGCCGCCGCCAGCCAGGGGCCCCGGGTGCGCCAGGCGCCGCGTCGGCCCAGCACCAGCAGCGGCAGCAGCAGCACGCCGGTGTACTTCGCCAGCATCGCCAGCCCGGCGGCCAGCCCCACCAGCGGCCAGCGGTCCTGCGAGGCGAAGCGCAGCCCGAGGGCCCACGCCAGCACCAGGGGCACGTCCGGCGTCGCCAGCACGCCGCCCAGCGCCAGAAGGGGAGCGGTCGCCAGCGCAGCGGCGATCGCAGTTCCCTGCCCCAGCCCCGCCACGGCCAGCGCCGCCAACCCTCCGCACAGCACGGGCAGCGCGCGCACGCCCAGCTCGGTGTCGCCGAGGAGGGTGGTGCCCCCGGCGATCAGCCAGGCGATGGCCGGCGGGTGGTCGAAGTACCCCGCGGCGAGCCGCTCGCTCCACGCCCAGTAGTACGCCTCGTCGGCCACCAGCCCGAAGCGGCTGGCCAGGACCAGGCGGACGGCGACCGCGGCGCCGATCACGAGGAGGACGGTGCGCGACATCCGACCGACTATCGCAGGGGAGATAGGGGCACCGCGATAGAGGCCGCTGTTCAGTGGAGCGGCGGCCAGATCGCGCTGATCAGGGCGCCGTCGTCTTCTCCATAGACCACCCACACCGCGTCACCGGCCTTGCGTCGAACGTGCGCGGGATCCCACGCCTCGCAGAAGCCGCTGTCCTCCGTGCCGTCGTGGCGCTCGTAGGTGTACTCGATCCGCCAGGGGCTCTCGCCGTTGCTCTTCTGGGAGTAATCCTTCGCCACCTGCGTGAGGCGGCCGCCGGTGGCGCGCCCGTGCTCCAGCGCCAGCAGCCAGCGCTTGCCCTTGCGATGACCGAAGTACCACATCGGGATCCCGATGATGGGGAAGATGACCGACCAGCAGAAGATGGTGGTGAACACCGCGCCGATGGCCGCCAGGACGTTCTTCCACAGCAGCACCCGCCAGCGGTAGCCCCTGGGGAGCGCGCGGGGGACCGCCGGAGGAGGTGCCCCGGGGTTTCCGCCGGGCAGCGCCGGGAGCGGGCCGCCGCAGCGGCCACAGTGATCGACGAGATCGCGGTGGTTGGAGGCGTCGCACCAGCCACACTCCACCACCATCGGCTCCAGGAGCCGCAGCGACACGCCGCACCGGGTGCAGCCGGTCTGCTCGCCCTCGGTCGCGGTGCCGCAGTTCGCGCAGATCACATGATTCACAGGATCTCCAGCATCACAGGATCTCCAGCACGGCCTCGGCCGCGCGCCGGGAAGCGCCGGGGCCGCCCAGCGCCGACAGGTCCAGCGCCTGCTGCTTCCGCAGGCCCAGGACGGTCTCGGCCAGCGCCTCGGGCGTGAAGTCCTGTACGAACTCGGGCACCACCTCGCGGTCGGCCAGGATGTTCGGCAGCGCAAGGTGGTTTACGCCGCGGACCAGCCGCCGGCCCAGCCACCAGGTCAGCGGGTGAACGCGGTGGGCCACCACCATCGGAACGCCCATCACCGCCAGCTCCAGTGTGACGGTGCCGCTCTTGGTGAGGGCCGCGCGGGCAGCTGCCAGATCTGGCACCCCGTCCACGACCGTCACGAACGGCGGCAGCTCGGGGAGGCCGTCGCGGATGTCTGGTGGCGCGGGGAGGGCGAAGCGGGCCTCGGGACGCGCCGCGCGGATCAGCTCCGCCGCCGCCAGGAACGGCTCCAGCAGGCGCTCGATCTCCTGTCCTCGCGATCCGGGGAGCAGTCCGTACAGCGCGGGGTCGACGGCGCCGCGCGCCGGCAGGCGGTCGACGACCGGGTGCCCCACCCACGACACCGCCGTCTCATGGCGCTCCGCGGCCTCCGCGTACAGCGGCGGCTCGAAGGCGAACAGGCACAGCAGGTGGTCGAGATCGCGGGCGATCGCCTCCACCCGACCGGGCCGCCACGCCCACACCTGCGGGCTGACGTAGCCGATGGCGGTGATCCCCCGGGCTCGCGCCGTCCGGGCCAGCGGCAGGTGGAGATCCGGCGCGTCGATCACCACCAGGGCGTCCACGTCGTCTGTGAGCGCCGCGGTGGCCTGGCGCTTGATCCGCGCGATCACCGTCAGGTGCCCCAGCAGCTCCGCTGCGCCCATCACCGCCAGGTCCTCGGCGCGGGCGATGGGCTCCACCCCCGCCGCGCGCATCCGCGGGCCGGCGACGCCGAGAAAGCGAAGATCGTCGCAGAGCCCCCGGAGGGCCTCCACCAGCTCTCCGGCCAGCCGATCGCCCGAGGGCTCGGCGGCGGAGATCAGCAGGGTGCGCATGCGCTCGCGTCGAGATCTGCGCGGACAGCAGCGGCCAGCTCCATGGCGGCCACCCCCGCGGCGCCCGGCACCGGAAAAGACGCTCGCCCGCGGACCGCGTCGAGGAAGGCGGCATGCTGGCGCTCCAGCGCGTCGCCCGGGGGCACCGGGACCGGCTCGCCGAGCAGATCGCCCTCGCCCCAGGGCACCCGGTGGACCTGGCGGGCGAGCAGATCGATGCTCCAGTAGGTTCCCTCCTCGAACAAACGCAGCTTGCGCACGCTCTGCCTGGACACGCGCGAGGCGGTGAGCACCGCGACGGCCCCCCCGCGCTCGACGCGCGCGTTCACGATGTCTGCGCCGCCGCCTAGCATGCCGACGCCGATGGCCTGCACGCGGGCCTCTGCGGGCGGCAGGAAGCAGCCCACCAGATCCAGATCGTGGATCATCAGGTCGGCGACGACATCGACGTCGGTCCCCCGCTCGCCGCGGCGCCGGGCCCGCGGGGGCCCCAGCCGCTCGGCCTGGAGAAACCGCGCCTGCACCCCGAGCACCGGCGCGAGGGCCGGGTTCCAGCGCTCGATGTGCCCCACGGTCAGGTGGGGGTGGCGGGCGAGGTCCCGGGCTTTTGTGAGGGTCGCGGCCAGCGGCTTCTCCACCAGGCAGGGGACGCCGCGGTCCAGGAGGGGCGCGGAGATGGCGTGGTGGGTGGTGGTGGGGGCAGCGATGATCGCGAAGTCCACCGCCAGATCTCGCGGCGCGGACAGGCCCCGGGGCGGATCGATCGCGATCAGCTCGACGTCGTCACGCGCCGACAGCTTGCGGTGGTGCAGCCGGCCCATGTGCCCCATCCCGAAGATGGCGCCGCGGAGGCGGGAGGTCATCTCAGCAGATCGACTCAGGTCTCGGGGCGGGGGTCCATCGCGGTGGAGCGGCAGACCCCTCGGGTGCTCGCTTCGATGAACTCCACCATGAGCTGCACCTCGGGCACCTCCGCGTAGACCTCGCGGACCCGCTCCAGCGAGATGCGCAGGGCGGTGCTCTGGTGGAACAGCTCCCGGTAGGCGCCCTTCAGCGCGGAGATCACGTCCAGCTTGAAGCCGTTGCGGCGCAGGCCCACGATGTTGAGGCCGAACAGGCGTGCGCGGTCGCCCTGGGCGATGGTGAAGGGGGGGACATCCTGCGCGGCCATGCCGCCGCCGCCGACCATCGCGTACTCGCCGATGCGGGTGTACTGGTGGACGCCCGACAGGCCTCCCATCACCACGTGGTCGTGGATCTCCACATGCCCCGCCAGGCTGGCGCAGTTGGCGAAGACGCAGTGGTCTCCCACGGTGCAGTCGTGGGCCACGTGGCTGTAGGCCATGAACAGGTTGCTGCTGCCGATGCGCGTGGTGCCCCCACCGCGCCGGGTGCCGCGGTTGGCGGTGGAGAACTCCCGGAAGATGTTGTCCTCGCCGATCTCCAGGCGGGAGGGCTCGCCGCTGTACTTGAGGTCCTGCGGGTCCTCGCCGATGACGGTGTGGTGGAACAGCCGGCTCCGAGCGCCGACGACCGTGGGGCCCTTCACCACGCTGTGCGCGCCGATCTGAACCTCGTCGTGGAGGATGACGCCGGGACCCACGATGGCGTAGGGGCCGATCTCCACCCCCCGGCCCAGCTCCGCGTGGCGATCGACGATGGCGGTCGGGTGGATGGACATGGGGGCCTCGATACCGGAGGGGCGCGGCGACTTCGGGGCAAACTATCCTTGACGGGTCCGACCTGCTGGGGAATCTGGCTAAGGAGCCGCAGCTGTGAGGTGTGATGTGATGCGATCGTTGCCGGTGATCTTGCTGTCTGCCGCTTGCACCCCGGTGCTTCAGATCGATGGCGCCGAGACCACGCTGGACACCGGCGTCTCCCTGTCGACCTGGGAGGCGCCTGAGAACACCTGGCCGATCGGCGACGCCCCCCCGCCGGGGCTCACCGCGGAGGGCTTCGGCGATGGCGAGGTGGCCCCCGAGATGCTCCTGCCGGATCAGCACGGAGACACGGTGTCGCTGTGGCAGTTCTACGGGATGGTGATCGCGGTAGACGTCAGCACCATCTGGTGCGCGCCCTGCCGGGAGCTGGCCCGCGAGGTGGACGCCACCTGGGAGGACTACCGCGACCAGGGGTTCATCTACCTGACGGTGCTGCCTGAAGACACCTCCGGCGACGTGCCCGATCAGGCGGATCTCCAGGGCTGGGGGACCGACTACGGTATCACCGCACCCATCCTGGCCGACGGCGAGGGCTACGGCGCCGAGATCGAGCCCGACGCCATCTACCCGCACGTGCTGATCATCGATCGCGACATGCGGGTGTCGGTGCCCAACGTCCAGCCGGCGGAGGACGCCACCATCCGCGCCGCGATCGAAGCGCTCCTCTGACCCTGCTGAGCTGCTGAACGAGTGGACACCATCACCCAGGCCGCTCTCGGCGCGGTCATCGGCGAGCTGGGCTGGCGGCGCTCCCTGGGCGCGCGCGCGGGCCTGTTCGGCCTGATCTGCGGCCTGCTGCCCGACGCCGACATCGTCGCGGCGATCACCGGGCCGTGGAACAACCTCGCGTTCCATCGCTCCTGGACCCACTCCCTGCTCGTCCTCCCCCTGGCAGCTCCGCTGGTCGGTCTGGCCGCTCGGCGCGCGTTTCGAGACGACGGGCCGTCCCGCCCGTGGATGCACCTGGCGTTCTGGGGGCTGATCACCCACCCGCTGCTGGACGTCTGCACGACCTACGGCACGCAGCTCCTGGCTCCCCTGTCCGATCGGCGGTTCAGCATCGACGCGGTGAGCATCATCGACCCGGTGTTCACGGCGCCCCTGCTGGCGGCGCTGCTGCTGGGGCGCCTGCCTCGGGTGCCCGAGGCGCTCCGGAGCGCTGCGCTGGCGCTCTCGCTCGTGTTCGGCGTGGCGTACCTGGGGCTGGGCTGGTGCTGGTCGCAGCAGGCGCGCGCGGCAGCGGCGGTTCATCTGGCAGAGATCCATGGGGCAGGGGTCCACCGGACAGGAGACGTGGAGCTGCGTACGCCGCCGATGCTCCTGTTCGGCCCCAACCGGAAGATCGTCGCGATCTCCGGTGAGCGCCGGTGGTCGGGGGTGTTCTCGGCGCTCGCCGACGACGAGGTGACGCTGCGGGAGCTGACGAGCGATCGGGGCGACGCGCTGGACGCGGCGCTGACCACCCGCGAGGGACGCATCTGGGCGTGGTTCACCGACGGCTACATGCAGGTGCGGATCTCGACGCACACCGGCGGCGCTCGGACCGTCGAGATGACCGACATGAAGTACGGGCTCTACACCGACCCGACCCGCTCGGTGTTCGTCGCGCGCGCAGAGATCGACGCGAGCGGGGCGGTCGAGGCCGTGACCCGCAGCCGCCCGAGCGTCTCTGTGGAGCCCGGAACGGAGCTGCGGGCGGGGTGGATCCTCCTGTGGCAGGGCGCGGACGCCTTGGCGGCGTTCACCGCAGACCGATCACCGTAGAAAGGGGCCGCCCACCAGCCCCGCGATCGTCAGCGCCATCAGCGCGGCCGCGCGCGCCTGCCCCTTCGACAGAGACGGGTGCGCTTGGGTGAGCGCCAGCGTGGTGCCCGCCCAACAGCCGGCCACCGTGAGCGGGCCGACGATCCGGACCGCCCACCGCATCGCGTCCATCCCCCCCCAGGTGTAGATCGCGAGGTCAGGCAGCACCAGGAACAGCAGCAGCGGGACCGACCAGCCCAGCCCGACGGCGCCCAGGGTTCCCCGCAGCGTCCCGCCGCCGCCCATGAATCGGGAGATCCAGTGGGCGGAGAGACCCAGCACGAACCACAGCAGCACCAGCACGGGGAGCACCCACCGGGACTGCAGGTGGTACCAGTCTCCTGGCGCTACGGGCAGCGGACCCGTGGCGGTGGGAGCCTGGCCGTCCCCGGCGAGTCGAGCGCTCAGCGCGGCCCACGCGCCGCCGGTCGCTACCACCATCCCCGCAGCGAAGCGAAGGTGCCGTCTGTCGGTGGTCATGGTGCCTCCAAAGGGGGCGGCGTATCCCACCGGCCGACCGGGCCGTGACCCGCCCCTCTCGACGGTATAGAGCCGCGGGATGTCACTCATCGTACTGGGGCCCCAGCGGCCCGAACCCAACCTGCCCGCTGTCCTCCAGGCGAGCGGTGCGGCCGGGCCCTATGTCGCGATCACCGCCGGCTGGCGCCACGAAGAGGGCGAGCTGGAGCGCCTGGAAGAGGTCCTCGGTGAGCCGGTGCAGGGGGTCCCGCTGTACCGTTGGTTCGACGAGATGGGTCGGGAGCAGCCCGGTCTGGGCAGGGCCTACGCGGCGCGCCAGCGACGCATCCGGGCGATGAAGGATCTGTACAGGGTCCGGCTCCACGCAGCCATGGACGCTGTCCACGCGCTCATCGACCGCCTGCCTGACGATCCCGAGCTCGTCGGGCCCGAGCTGGACTGCGCGCTCGTGGCCGTTCGTCGCATCGACGACGAGATGCTCGCTCGACAGAATGCCATCCGCGCGGCGTTTCCGGAGGTGGCCGATCCGCTCTCGGTGCCGGCCGTCCACGCACGGCACGAGCGCGCGGCCGAGCAGATCGCGGGGGCGGGCACCCTGCTGATCCCGGGGGGGCACGTGGCGGTGCTCCTCAACCGCCTGCGCTTCTTCGAGGTCGATCGGCTCCTGCTGGAGCGGCTGGATCGAGGCGGGATGGTGGCGTGCTGGTCCGCGGGCGCGATGGTGCTCACGCAGCGGGTGGCGCTCTTCTACGACGACCCCCCCGAGGGGCCCAGCGAGGTGGAGGTGCTGGACAGCGGGCTCGGTGCGCTGCGCGATGTCGTGCTGTTTCCCCACGCGCGCAGGCGGCTGCGCCTCGATCGGACCCGCCGCATCGAGCGGCTGGCGCGGCGCTTCGGCGCGCTGTCCTGTATCGGCCTGGAGAACGGCGCGTGGCTGGTCGGCAGCGACGGCCGCTGGCGTAACAACGGCCGGCCAGGGTGCGCGTTTCGTCTGGCGGAAGACGGCCGGCGGGTCGATCTGGAGGCGGAGTGAGGGAACTACACGCCTTGGTGGCCGCCCTGCGTAACCGCGAGAGTGGCGCGCTTCAGCGCTTTCTCGGTGATGGAGACTTCCCACTGGTCGAGGAGGACACCGTCACGTTCGTCTACCCGGCCGAGGAGGAGTTCGATGAGATCTTCCTGATTCACTGGGTCTTCGGATTGGAGTCGCGTCAACCGCTCAGCCGCCTGGCGGGCACGGACCTGTGGTACCTGACGCTGGAGCTCCCCCACGGCTCGCGCGTCGAGTACAAGTTCGAGCTCACGCGGGAGGGGCGGCGGTTCTGGGTGCGCGACCCGCTCAATCCCCGGCGGGCCCACGACCCCTTCGGCGCCAATTCGGTCTGCCCGATGACAGGCTACGTCGACCCCGAGTGGGCACGGCCCGATCCGAGCGCGCGCGCGGGCACCGTGGAGCGGATCTCCCTGCCGTCCACCGCCTACGGCGATCAGCGCGAGGTGGCGATCTACCTGCCGGCCGAGTTTCGTCCCACCCGACGATACTCGCTGCTCATCTGCCACGACGGCGACGACTGGATGCACTACGGCGGGCTGATCCCGGTGCTGGACAACCTCATCCACCGTCACGAGGTGATCCCGCTGATCGTCGCGATGACCAACGGCGTGTCCCGCAACGAGGAGTACGCCGCCAACGCTCTCCAGGCCCGTTTCCTCACCGAGGATCTGCTCCCGTACATGTGTCGCCGCTTCAAGATCGCCGACGACCCGCGACGTCGGGGGCTGATGGGGGCCAGCTTCGGGGCGGTGAGCAGCCTGCACTGCGCGTTCGAGAACCCGGGCATGTTCGGGCGTCTGCTGCTGAACTCGGGCTCGTTCGTCTTCACCGACATCGGCTGGCACGACCGCGGCTCGCTGTGGGACCCGGTCGTCACGCTGGTAAACCGGTTCCGCGAGGAGCCCCAGCGGCTCGCCGACTCGCGCCTCTTCCTGAGCTGCGGCGTGCATGAGTCGCTGATCACCTTCAACCGCAGCCTCGTGCCGCTGCTGCGCGCCGCGGAGCTGGACTTTCGCTTCGTGGAGAGCCGCGATGGACACAACTGGATCGGCTGGCGGGACAGGCTTAGGGACGGCCTCACCTGGCTCTTCCCTGGCCACCTCAGGATGACCTATGAGTAGCCCCCGCTCACCGGATGTCTCCACCCGCCTCATCGGCCTGAGCCTGGGCGCAGACCTGTGCTGGCCCGCTTGTTACGAGGAGCTGCTCTCGCGCCTCGATCTGGAGGTGGAGGAGGGCGGCGAGCGCGTGCGGTTCGCGTCGGAGCGCGTCCAGGTCGAGCCCTACGACCTGGCGTACAAGCCCCGCTACGACCTCGTGCTCGATCGACTCACCCACTGGTACCCGATCAGCCGGGAGTGGGTGAAGAAGATCACGCTGATGGACGGCGTGTACGTCCTCAACAACCCGTGGTCGCTCCAGAGCATGGAGAAACACACGTCGTACTGCGCGATGATGCGGCTGGGGCTGCCAATCCCCAAGACGTGGATGATCCCCGCCAAGGAGTACTCCGACGAGGGCGACACCTCCGTCACCGTCCAGCGGTACAACCGCATGTTCGAGCTCGCCACGGTCGGGAAGTCGGTGGGGTTCCCTGCGTTCCTCAAGCCCTACGACGGAGGCGCGTGGGTGGGCGTCCAGAAGGTCGATGACGTCGATGAGCTGAACGCCGCCTACGACAAGTCGGGGCCGCGGGTTCACCATCTCCAGGCGGGGGTGCGGGACTGGGACGTCTTCGTCCGCGCGGTCGGCATCGGTCCGCGCGTCAACGTCATCCGGTACGATCCCGCGCAGCCGCTGCACGGTCGCTATGTCGTCGACTTCCATTACCTCAGCGGTGAGGAGTGGCTGCGGGCCACCCGCATCTCGCGCGTGATCAACGCGTTCTTCGGCTGGGACTTCAACTCCTGCGAGATGCTCCGCGGAGACGGCGTCCTCCAGCCCATCGACTTCGCCAACCCGTGCCCGGACAGCCAGGTCACCAGCCTGCACTACCACTTCCCGTGGCTGGTGAAGGGCTTGCTGCGGTGGACGCTGTTCTGCGCGGCCACGCGCCGCCGCCCTCGCCTGACCCTGAACTGGCAGCCCTACTTCGACATCGCCGACACCGACCTTCCGTTCGATGAGAAGCTCGAACAGTACGATGCCCTCGCTCGGGACCACTTCGAGGAGGAGCGCTTCACGGCGTTCGATGAGCGCTGGCTTGGGCGGCTCGACGAGGTGGCGCTGGAGTTCTTCGGGAGCGAGCAGTTCAAGGAGATCGTCCACGAGAAGGTCGCCTCGCTGTACCCCTCGCACGAGGTGCGTCGGTTCACGGCTCACTTCTTCGGGCTGGTGCAGTTCTGGCGGAAGACCGAGACCGAGCGGCTGGAGCGCGCGCGCTGATGGCAGAAGACCTGATGAAACGGCGCACCTGGAATTGGCTCAGCCCCGCCCTGGGCCGAGAGATGGGCCTGGGCTGCTGGGGGCACTTCGGAAAGCCGGTGCTCCTGTTCTCGACCGCTGCCGCGGACTTCCTCGACTACGAGCGCTTCAAGATGATGGTGGTGTTGCGGCCGCTCATCGAGGCCGGGCGCATCAAGGTGTACTCGTGCGACAGCATCTCCGGCGACGGGTGGCTGTCCAGGGAGGCGCCGCCTCACCACAAGACGGCCCTCCAGGCGCGCTTCGATCGCTACCTGCTCTCGGAGCTGCTGCCGTTCATCGCCGATGACTGCGGCGGCACGCGGGGGCTGGTGGCCACGGGGTCGTCGCTGGGCGCGTACAACGCCGTAACAGCGGCGTGTAAACACCCCGAGTGGTTCGATCTGGTGATCGCGATGAGCGGCACCTACCGGTTCGAGCGCTGGATCGGCGAGCACCGTGATCAGGACTACTACTTCAACCAGCCGCTGTACTTCCTGCCCGGTCTGGAAGGCCCCGCCCTGGAGGCCCTGCGCGAGGTGCGCTTCTTGATCGCCACCGGCACCGGTCGCTGGGAGGCCCCGGACGAGTCGCGGCAGCACGCCGCGCTGCTTCAGGACAAGGGGGTGCCCACCCAGCTGGAGCTGTGGGGCAAGGACGCCGACCACGACTGGCCGACCTGGCGGACCATGCTCCCGCTGTTTCTGGACCGCTGTCTGGACTGACAGGACTGAATGGACTGAATGGACTGAGCCATGCATGTCATCTTCGTCGCCCCCCACTTCCCCGCTGGTCAGCGCCGCTTCGTGCGCGGGTTGAAGAACGTCGGCGCCCGCGTGACGGGCATCGGCGACGGCCGACCCGAGCATCTCGATGACGAGATTCGCGGCCTGCTCGATGGTTACGAGTATGTCTCGCACCTCGGCGATGAAGACGCGATGGTCGCTGCGGTGGAGCGCATCCAGCGCCGCGGCCCCTGGGTGCACCACCTGGAGGCCACGATCGAGGCCCACACGCTGCTCACAGCACGGGTCCGGGAGCGCACCGGGATCCCCGGGCTGCCCCATGCGGTGGTGGAGCGCTGCCGCGACAAGCTGGTGATGAAGGCGTGGCTCCGAGAGCGGGGGATCCCCTGCGCGCGCAGCGCCGACGCGCCGAGCGTCGAGGCGGCGCTGCGGTTCGCCGGCGAGGTGGGCTACCCGCTGATCGTCAAACCCCGGAAGGGCGCGGGCGCGCAGGGGACGAGCCGCGTGGAATCCGACGCTGAGCTGGTGGCGGCGCTTCGGGGCGCGGGCCAGGCGATGCTCGAGGAGTTCATCACCGGCCACGAGGGATTCTGGGACACCCTCACGGTAAACGGGCGCGTCTGTTTCGAGGGCGTGAGTCACTACTACCCCGGCGTCCTCGACGCGATGCGTCACCGCGAGTACTCGCCGATGATCATCACCACCAACCGCCTGGAGGCCGAGGGATACCGCGAGCTGTTCTCGTTCGGCCGGCGGGTGCTGGAAGCGCTGGAGATCACCACATCGGCCACGCACATGGAGTGGTTCTTCGGCCCCAGGGGGCTGAGCTTCAGCGAGATCGGCGCGCGGCCTCCGGGCGTGAATTTCTGGGATGTCTACACAGCAGCCACCGGCGTCGACATCTACACCGAGTGGGCGCGGGCGGTCTGCTGGGCCGACACCCGCTTCCCCGATCGCCCGCGGAAGGCCGGGGGCATCCTGAACCTGCGCCCCGAGCGTGACGGAACCATCACGGGGGCGTCTGGAGTAGACAGCGTGATTCAGCGTTACGGCCGGTTTATCGAGAAGATGAACATCCCATCTCCCGGCACTCCGACGCAGCCGGTTGAGGCCGGCTATCTGGCGAACGGCTGGGTGGTGGCGACCCACCCGGACTTCGACGCGCTGCGTCACATGTTCGATGACATCGGGCGGACGATCCGCCTTCATGCTCTGTAGCAGCTGCATGCCCGGTGAGAGCTACACGCCCGCCAGGCCCTCCTACCCATGCAGGGCAGGCCCGCCCTTCTCCTCCGCCCGCTGATACGCTGCGCGGCCCTTCACCCGTTCCAGCCACGCCTGCATGTTCGGGCGGTCGCCGCCGGCGCGCTGGAGGGCGGCTTCGACCGGGTACAGCATCTGGATGTCCGCCATCGAGATCTCAGCGCCGGCGAACCAGGGGCGGGCGCCCAGCGTCTCCTCCACGAAGCCGAAGTGGAGATCCAGCGCCGGGCGGGTGTAGCCGGCGTCGACCTTGGCGGCGATGGTCCGGACGATGGGGCGGATGAAGAACGGCACGGGCGCAGCGCGCATCTTCGAGAAGATCAGGCTCACCAGCAGGGGCGGCATTGCGGACCCCTCGGCGTAGTGCAGGAAGAACCGGTACTCACGCAGGTCATCCGGGGTGGCCGGGCGGAGGCTGCCCGTCCGCTCGGCCAGGTACTCCAGGATGGCGCCGGACTCTGCGAGCACATGACCGTCGATGCTCAGCATCGGGAACAGCCCCAGCGGGTGGATGGAACGCGCGGCAGCGGGAGCGCGAAACTCGGCGTTACGGGCGTGTTTCTTGATCTCGTAGGCGAGTCCGAGCTCTTCGAGGGCCCAGAGGATGCGGAGGGAGCGGGAGAATTCGAGGTGGTGAACGACGATGGACATGGTCTACCCGTAGCGCACCTTCACGGTGGTGATCAGGTCCAGGAGCGCTGCTTTGACCCGCGCGCTGTCGGTGTGACGCACGATGGCGTGGCCTTCACCCTCGTACCCGGGCCGACGCGGCGCGCCGACGGCGGGCAGCGAGGCCGCGGCCCCCCCAAAACCCCCCCCGCGCGGGGGGGCGGGCCCCCCAAAGACCCCCCCCCCCCCCCCCCAGCCCCCCCCCCCCCCC
>CAYXGP010000099.1:0-7365 GCA_964464515.1 uncultured Enterobacterales bacterium | reverse complement strand
GGGGGGGGGGGGGGGGCCCCGCCGGTGGGGGGGGCTCCCCCCCTCCCCCGGGGGCCGGGGGGGCGCGCCGCGGGGGGGCCGCGCCCCCGCGGCGGCGAGATCGCCGACGCGGCGCTGGGCGGCGTCCAGACCTTCGACCCCCACCACGCGTCCCATGCCGACGCCCCGCAGGAAGGCCGCCCCGGCGCTGAACTGACGCGTCAGCGGCTCGGCGATCTCGTCGTCGACCATCAAGCGGGCCCACACATGAAACATGTCGACGCCGTGGGCGTGCCCCATCAGCGACATGATGCGGGCGCCGGGCGGCCGGGCGGCGATCTCCCCGATTGCGATGCGTCCGTCGGGGCGACGAAACCACTCCATGTGGGTGATGCCCGTGCGCAGACCAAGCGCGGAGAGCGCGCGGGCG
Organism: uncultured Enterobacterales bacterium; assembly: GCA_964464515.1. GTDB lineage: Bacteria > Myxococcota_A > UBA796 > UBA796 > UBA2385 > CAYXGP01. Next base: position 6,956 of record CAYXGP010000099.1, on the reverse strand, counting down.
CCGATCTCGCGGACCGGGCCGAATTCCGGCCCCGAGATGTCTCGCGGCAGGTGGACGACCCACTGGATCCAGGGCTTCTCCATCACCTCCAGGGGGCCGGGGTAGTAGCGGCCGATGGAGTGGAAGCGCACCTGCCCGTTCAGCGTGAGGGTCTCGAAGCTGAACTCCGCGCCGGTGAGGAACTCCTCGGCCAGCACCGGGCGCTCCCGGCTGGGGCGGGACTCCATGAGCGCGTTGTGTAGCTCCTCGATGGTGGAGACGCGGTAGGTCGCTCGGCAGCCGGCGCCCGCGGGGGGCTTGAGCACGATCGGGAATCCCACCTGCTCGATGAAGGCCCACGCGTCGGCCGTGGACGCCACACGGAGGTGGCGTGCGCAGGGCAGACCGGCTGCCCGCAGCGCGTCCTTCATCGCGGCCTTGTCGCGAAACAGCCGCGCGGTCTTCAGATCGATGCCTGGGACGTCGTGGCGCACACGGAGCTGTGCCAGCGGGATCTGCAGCTCCTCTAAAACACCGAGGATGCGGTGCGGTGCGCCGTAACGGTCGGCCAGTAGCGCGACGGCCTCGCTGAGCTGAGCGGCGTCGAACACGCTGGTGACGCGCTGGATGTCGTCGAAGGCGTCGGCCCCGGGGCCCTTCGGGCGCTGCATGAAGATGCCCAGAAGGCGGACGTCGCGCAGCCTCGCCAGGGCGCCGGTGAACTCCAGGGTGGAGGCCAGGGGAAACGGGGCCACGAAGATGATGTTGCGCAACAGTGGTGCCCGGGCGAAGGGGTGCGAATGGACGTTCTCTTTCTCGGCCCTGCGTATCCCCCGGAGATGCAGGAGTACACGCGCGGGCTGGCGCAGGTCGGCGCCCGCGTTCACGGCGTAGCAGACGCGCCGGCGGCGGCCCTGCCGCGGTCGCTCCGGCGACACCTCCACGACTACCTCCAGGTTCCTGCCCTGCTCGACGAGGGCGACGTCACCGAGCGCGTGACGGCGTGGTGTCGGCGGCGTCACATCGACCGGGTGGAGGCCCAATGGGAGCCCCTGGTCCTCACGGCCGCCAGCGTGCGCGAGCGGCTGGGCGTGCCGGGCATGTCGCGCGACACCGTCCTGGGGTTTCGCGACAAGCAGCTGATGAAGGAGCGGATCGCCGCCGCCGGGCTGCGCGTCCCGCACGCGTTTCGCGTCCGCACGCAGGACGAGGCGTGGGCCGCCGCCGAGCGCGTCGGCTACCCGCTGATGCTCAAGCCCATCGCCGGGGCGGGCAGCGCAGACACGCACCGGGTCGATGACGCGGACGCGCTGCGCCAGGTGCTCGCGCAGACGCGCCACGTCCCCGAGGTCAGCATCGAGGAGTTCGTCGAGGGGGAGGAGTTCACCTACGACACGGTCTGCATCCGCGGCCGTCCGGTCTACGAGAACGTCTGCCAGTACCTCCCGCGGCCGCTCATCGCGCGTACGCGCGAGGACATCGACCCGGTCATCTGCACCATCCGCGACCTGACTGCGCCGAAGCTGCGCCCGGGCATCGCGCTGGGACGCAGGGTGCTGTCCGCGCTGGGGATGGGCACCGGGTTCACCCACATGGAGTGGTACCGGAAGGACAGCGGAGAGGTCGTGTTCGGCGAGATCGGTTGCCGGCCGGGCGGCGCGCACCTGGTCGATCAGATGAACTTCACGTCTGACATCGATCTGTTCGTCGAGTGGGCGCGGGCGGTGTGTTGGCACAGCTTCGAGGCCGACGCCACCCGGCGCTACTGCGCTGCGATCGTCTTCAAGCGCGCGCGCGGGCAGGGGGTCATCCGACAGGTAGACGGGCTGGAGGCGTTCATCGCCCGGCGTCGGGCGGCGATCTGCGCGATGGACCTGCTGGGGGTCGGGCAGCGCCGCCGCGACTGGAAGCAGACGCTGCTCAGCGACGGCTACCTCATCGTGCGCAACCCCGACTTCGCCACGGCCGTCGCCATCGCGCGGGAGGCGGGGAGCAGCATCCGGATGCAGGCGTCGTAACGGCGTTGCGCCGCGCCCACCTACGACTCGCCCAGCGACCGAAACAGCTCCAGGTAGGCCTGCGCTGAGGCGCGCCACGACGAGTCTCGCGCCATCCCCGCGTCCTGCAGCGCTGTCCAGCGGGCAGGCTCACCGTAACAAGCGACTCCGCGGACGATCGCCTCGCGCAGCGACGCAGCGGTCGGCGCGTCGAAGACGAACCCTGTGCGGCCGTCTTCGACCGTGTCTGCCAGCCCGCCCACCCCATGCACCACGGGTACGGTGCCGTAGGCCTGGGCGTAGAGCTGGTTGAGGCCGCAGGGCTCGAAGCGGCTGGGCATCAGGTACAGATCGGATCCGGCGCCGCCGCGATGGGCCAGCGCGTCGTCGAACCCGATCCGCGCGGAGAGCCGATCGGGGTGCTCGGCTGCGAGCATACGAAACTCGTCCTCGAGGTCCGGGTCGCCGGTGCCCAGCATCACCAGGCGCGCGCCCAGCGACTCCAGCTCGGGGACCAGCGCCGCGATCAGGTCGAGGCCCTTCTGTGACGTGAAGCGCGCGACCATCCCCAGCAACGGAGTCTCCGGGTCGTCCGGCAGGCCCATCTCGGCGCAAAGGTCGCTCCGACAGGCGGCCTTCCCCGCGCGATCGTCTGCCGTGTAGTTCGCGGCGATCAGCGGATCCAGCGCAGGGTTCCACGTCGTCGTGTCGATGCCGTTGAGGATCCCCGTCACGCCGCGGGCTCGAAGGGCGGCGTCGAGACCACAGCCCAGGCGGGGGCTGGTGATCTCGCGGGCGTAGGTGGGGCTCACGGTGGTCACCGCGTCGGCGTCGCGGATGGCCGCGGCGAGCAGATTCAACCAATCGCCAGCGCCGCCGAGCTGCACCTCGGCGAGCCGCTCCGGGGGGAAGACCCCCTGGTAGGCCAGGTTGTGGATGGTCAGTACCGTGTGGGCCTGCGGGTGCCGATCCCGCCAGGGAGCGCCGGCCATGAGGGCCGCCGTCAGGGACGCCTGCCAGTCGTGCAGGTGGAAGATGTCCACCGGGCCGCCGAGCAGCGCGGGCGCCGCCTGGAGCGCCGACAGGCACAGGAAGGCGAACCGCGCCGGGTTGTCGCGGTAGCCGGCGGCGTCGTATCCGCGGCGCACGGCCGGGCCGTAGACGCCCTCGCGGTCGAACAGCTCCGGGCAGTCCACGAAGCACACCGCGCCCAGGCGCAGCAGACGGCCGCGGCGCTCGTGGCCGCCGACCGTCGCGGAGACGGTGATCCCGGTCTCGATGACGGGGAGATCGAGCTCCGCCACCAGGCGGTAGTAGGGGGCGAAGACGACCACCTGCGCGCCGTGGGCCGCGAGGGCGTCGGGCAGGGCGCCGACGACGTCTCCCAGTCCACCGGTCTTGACGTGGGGGGCGACTTCCGCGGCGATCGCGGCGATGCGGGACATGCGGACTCACCAGGGTTGGGGGCGCGGCGGCATATCGCGTCGCTGGGGCGCGGGGAACCCACGACGGATCCGATGTGTCAGACTGCGGACGCGAGGTGCGTATGATTCCCTGGTTGTTGATCGCCTGCTCCAGCGAGCCCCCGGCTCCCGAAGTGCCGCCGATCACCGGTGAAGAGGTCAGCGCCGCTGCGGCGGTGCTGCTCTGTCAGGCGCTCGCGGGTGCCGAGGGGGTGACCTGCGCCGCGGACGGCGCCGCCGTGACCGTCGGGGAGCGGACGCTCTCCGTTCCGGTCGAGGTCACCGGCACGGTGGCGGTCGCCGGCCGCGAGATCGGCATGGGCGCGCGGACGCAGCAGATCCCGGGCGAGGTCCAGCTCACCGCGAACGTCGCGATGAAGATCGACGGCGCCGCGCTCGCGCATCAGGAGATGGCGCACGTGGAGACCGACGCCGATCTGCTCGTGGCCCGCGGCAAGGTGCTCGACGGACTGCTCCAGCGGTGGATGGTCGGGTACGGCATCGCCGGGCTCGACGCCGCGGTCGGACAGGGGGCCCCGGCGCTGGCCGGTGTCGGCATGAACGTCCCCCCCACAGCGCTGGAGGGAGCCACGGTCTGGTCGGCCTACCCCATGCTCAGCGGGGTGGGCCTGGATCCCAGCGCCGGCGGTCGGATGGGCGGCGCGGTCGGCTCGATGGCGGGCGCCGTCGGGCCGCTGCTGGACGGGCTCGCTCCCGGATTGCACAGCGTTCATGTGGTCGCCGAGCTGGGCGGAGCCGGAGGGCCCGGGCCGTGCGGTCTGCTCCCGCCGATCGCTCCGGTGCCGGGCGCCGAGGTGAGCATGGTGCGGCTGGAGGGCACCGTGATGGTGGACGGCCAGGCCACGGGCGACATCTGCATGCTGTCCGAGCCGGTCACCTGGCCCCTGCCGCGAACGGGCAACCAGGTACGCTGGGAGCAGTTCTTTGTGGCGCGGGTCGGGGGATAGAGCGCGCGCGTCCTCCTGGAGCCGTCTCCACTGCCTCGCCGCGTCTGCTGTCCCTGTCATTCATGGCCTTCATGGGGGGCATCGGTGCCTTCGGCCCCTTCCTGGGTCTCGTGCTCGATCGACTGGGCCACTCCGCGGTGGTGATCGGCGGCCTGTTCGCGATCGTCTGCTGTGGATGAACGCTCACGTCCAACGCGAGTTTTCAAACAGCCCCTGAGAAGAAGAGCTTGTTGCACTGTCTACGCAGTCGTCATCAATCACACCACTGCAATCATTGTCAACCCCATCGCACACTTCAGTGGCATTCGGCCCCACTGAAGGGTCGCCGTCAACGCAATCTCCTTCTTTCTCGCTATATCCGTCTCCATCAAAGTCGTGGTAGGGGTTGTCAAGGACAGCAGGAACAGCAGGTTCCGGCAGACAAGCCAAAAAGGTAGCGATTGGAAGAAAGCGTATCATCAAAGTAGTCCTGAAATTCAAGAGCGCCGCTGCGATGACTCATTTTATTGTCTGGATTGCGAGCCCGCCTTGGTGTGCCCTCAGTGACCACCGACCATCCAATGCGAGCAACCCGGTAGCGCTCGACGCGAGCCCCACGCCCGCGAGCGCAATCCCCGTGGTGAATCGGCGACTTCCAGCATCGTAGCGCTCCATCCCTTCATTGATCTCGGCTGTAGTTGTGGATTGGGTGATGTCAGACTGTGCGATTTGGGCTTGCAGATACCCCATCGTGCTGAGCGCGCCCCCAAATAACGCTAGTCCTCCCCCTCCCCACACGGTCACTCGTTGGAGGGTTTCCTGCTGTTGTGGGCTCAACCTGGGCTCGAGGGGGGCGGGAGGTGCTATAGAGGAATCGGGTGTTGAAGGTGTTGTAGCTGGTGCGATGGGTAACTCAGTTTGTGCAAGCCTTGGGGGGGCACCATCCGCAAGGGAATACTCAACCCACTCATCACTACCAGCCTCAGAACGCCATACTTTGTTTCCTACCGGTACATTGATAACCGCCCCCTGCGCTACACACGCGTTGAGGATCGAGTTCAAACTCGGCCTTGGCTCGTCGTTCGCGGCCCAATCCAACGCGTTGGAAGGAGCAGCCGATGGGATCACCAGCACGGTGTCCAGATCAGCCTCCAGCCTGAGCGTAAAAGGGACCATTGACGGGGAGGAAACTTGAAGAAGGTGCAGCCCAGGGCGGAAGAATGCCTTGCCACGATTGATGGTACGCCCATCAACCCAAATTGATGAGTCGCTACCTGGTGTGGGGATGAACTCCACAGAGACAGCCCCTGAGTTTTCCAACTCTCCACGAGCGACGTCGAATAGAGGCCTGGCGTCAGGGGGGAAATTATTATCCCAGGTCTGCTCCGGATGTATAGTCAATGCCTGTCGGAATGCGGCCCAAGCGCTCAGCTTGTCCTCGAGACCAAAGGCCGCTATCCCCTGGAGGTAGTATAGCCTTCCGCCGGCCTCAGCGTCGAGTGGTTCTACCAGGCATCCAAGTTGTTCGGCGACTTTGGTGAGGGTCTCAAGAGCTCCCGTATAGTCAAGGTAGTCGAACGCGTTGTTCGCTTGTTGGATAGCGTTTGTGACCGCTGAGGAGTCGACGGGCATACCATCACAACTCTCAATTGAGCCGGGCCCCATCAACACTGGACTGCTTCCCACGACCAACTCGGGAAACGAAATGGCTCGCAGATCTGCAAGCGGGCGGCCTGTAGCTAACGCAACCTGCGCGCGAGCCATGTCAGGTTCCCGATCTATGTAGATGACCAATTCCTCGGCGTGGGCAAGTCCCAGGTATAAGAGCAGCGCAAACAACTGGCCTCCAGTCCTGAATGGCCATCATCGGTAGTGGAAGAGGATGTCACGAAGACGGAAAAAATCAGCCTGATTTGAGGTGCTTTGCAGGCCATATCTCATGGAGGCAGAACAGTCGAACCATGCCGCATCCGTGATCGCTCTAACGGGGAGTGGGCAGCAACAATTACTTCTGCCGATCGGTTGCCTCACCTGCAGGATTGATACCTGCGAAGTGTGCGGTAGCGCGACGAGGGACAGCTGAGGAGGGGCGAGAACACAACGTCATTCCTATCTGAACCATCCTCGCACCGCGAGATGGTCCTATGCAGAGCTTATCCAACTTGAGTGGCTCCCGAATACGGCTGAACACCGGCGAGTTTGTATCCACGAGTCCACGAGAGGGGGCCCCGGTCCAGACAGACCGGGTCTCGCAGGCCGGGTCTTGCAGGCCGGGTCTGTGGGACCACGATCTCGTGGAACTACGTAGCCACCGGTTGCGCGATCCCGCGATCCCGATCAACGCTCACCTTTCACGGCCCACATCGATCGGGATGTCATGAACGTGTCTCGCGAAACATGACCGATTGCTCCACAACGGGAACGAGATTGAGCATCGAGTGCCGGAGCCATTCAACGACATTCAAGCTGTCGGGCCGACTAAGGCCGCTCCAGGAAAAGCAATCTCCCCCCTCGACCTGAGGGCGGTCCCACGCGGATGCCCTTCGTCCACCATCGTGCGGCGCTCTCGA
>CAYXGP010000098.1:0-28181 GCA_964464515.1 uncultured Enterobacterales bacterium | reverse complement strand
CGAACTCCAGCATGATGAGCAGCCCGATGTTCATCAGCGCAGCGAGCGGCGCCAGCCCGCCCTTGAGATCTCGGCCGATGTCCACCCGCGGCAGGCCGGCCTCGCCCGCCCGCACCCGTCTGTACACCTCTCGCTGCCAGCCGAGCACGATGATGGGACCCGCCAGGGGGATCAGCAGGCAGAGGCCGGTCATCAGGCAGGTGACCGGCCAACCCTCGGCCGACATGGGGTGCTTGATGGCCGCGCCGATGTCGAGCGGCCGTCGCTGAGTGAGCTCCGACATGAGCGCTCCGCAGAAACGAACAGAACAAAAACAAGAAGGGGCGCCGAAGCGCCCCTCCAGAGGTCGGCTCGGCCGGGGATGCCCCCTGGCCAGCCTGGCCAGCCTAGCCAGCCAGACCCTTGATGGCCTCGAGCGTGTTGGTGGCCTCACCGAGGACCGCGGTGGCGGTCGTCGGGATCATGCCCACGTTCTTGACGTTGTTCTTGACCTTGCCCGGGAGCTTCAGCGCGTCGGGGCCGGTGAGGCCAGCGCTCTGAATCTCGGTGGTGACCTGGGCGGGGAGCGCCTTGGCAGCCTCGACGATGGCCATGCCGTCGTCGGGGATCGCCTTGAGGGCCTCGATGATGTTCGGGATGGCGGCGGCGGCGGCGTTCACGGCGTCGATGCCGGCCTTGACGTTGTCCGGGGCGTCGGGGTTGGTGACCTCGACCTTCGGGGTCATGCCGTCCATGGAGACCGAGAGCATGCCCGCGGCGTCGGTCTTGAGCTGCGACAGCGCGTCGTTCACCGGGGTGCCCTCGGTGAGGCCCAGGGCGGTAGCGATGGCGTCGTTGAGGCCCTTCAGCTCGGTCTGCGAGGTGACCAGGCGCTGGTTGAGGTCGGACGCCTTGTTGAAGACCTCGTCGAAGCTGGCGATGCCAGTCTCCTCAAAGGTGATCTCCACGGTGTCAGCGCCACCGCTCTTCTTCTCCTTCTTGGCGAAGGCATCGCCAGAGGGAAGGGCGAGGGCGATGAGGGCGAGGGCGCCAAAGGCGGTCCGGAGGAAGCGAGAAGGAATGCGCATGGGGATTTCCTACGATTGTCAGGGCATGCTTGTGGGGCCGGATGCGGGGGTGCTCCAGAACCGTTCTGCCCTGGAATCAATGCCCTCGCGGACGGCGCCTCGTACCCGGTGGGCGATCAGTCGTCAAGCGCGGGATCGACGAATCTCACGCGGCGGAGCGACATCATCGGCGTCCGGGGGTGGCTCGATGACCCCCTCCAGCACCCGCAACACCGCCCGATAGCTACCGAACGGCGGGAAGACGTAGGTGCCTGAGACGCGGGGGTGCTCGCGCAGCGCCAGCAGGGTCTCGCGGGCCACCTGCACACCCACCTCGCGCTGGGCCTGCCGCGTGGGAGCCTTCCGCATCGCCCGCCGGATGGCCTCAGGGATCTGCATCCCGGGCACCTCGTTGTGCAGGAACTCGGCGTTCTTCGAGGACACCAGCGGCATGATGCCCACCAGGAACGGCACGTCGGAGCAGTCGTCGGTCTGATCGAGGAAAGCCGTGAGCAGCTCGGGCTCGAACGCCGGCTGGGTGAAGAAGTACTCCGCGCCGGCCTCCACCTTGCGGTGGAACCGCTCGATCTCCAGATCGAGGTGCACGTGCCCGGGGTTGCACCCGGCCCCCACGAACAAGGCTGTCTGCCCGCCGATGGGCCGCCCCGAGAAGTCCAGCCCCCGGTTGAGCCGCTGGATGAAGCTGATGAGCCCGATGGAGTCGATGTCGAACACCGCCGTGGCGTCCGGGTAGGTGCCCATCTTGGGCGGGTCGCCGGTGACGGCGAGGATGTTCCGCAGACCCAGCGTGTGCGAGCCGATGAGGTCCATCTGCATGCCCAGCAGGTTGCGGTCGCGGCAGCAGTAGTGGACCACCGTCTCCATCTGGGGCACCCGCTGGCGCACGATCTGCGACAGCGCCATGGGTCCCATCCGGGCGATGGCCCGCGGACCGTCGGCGATGTTCACCACGTCCACACCGGCGCGGTACAGCCGCGCAGCGCCCTCCACGGCGCGCGCAGGATCGATGCCGCGCGGGGGGTCCAGCTCCACAGACACGCAGAATTTTCCGCTGGCGAGCCGGGCGGCGAAGGTGGTGCGCTCCGCCACCGGCACGGGCTCGGCGCCCACCGGCGCGTCCTCGGCGCCTCCGGAGTCGACTGGAGCGGTGATCGGAGCCCGCAGCCCCGGAGAGATGGATCTCAGGAAGACCCGCATCTCCTTGATCATCTGCGGGGTGGTGCCGCAGCAGCCGCCGATGCCCCGCACGCCCTTGAGCGCCAGCCGGCGGGCGTACTCCGCGAGGTACTCGGGGCTCGCCAGGTAGATCGTGCGGCCCTCGACCACGCTGGGATGACCCGCGTTCGGCTGCGCGACGATCGGCAGATCGGTGACCGTGGACATGCGCTCGACCACCTCCAGCGTGCCGCGCGGCCCCAGCGAGCAGTTCACGCCCACTGCGTTCACGCCCCAGCCGGCCATCACCCGGGCGGCACGCTCGGGGGTGGGGCCCTCGAACTGCTGCTGATCGCCCAGGTGGGTGCCAGAAGCCGGGAAGGTCATCGACGTCACGACCGGGAGGTCACAGACCGCGCGCACGGCCCGCACCGCCTGCCACAGCTCGCCCAGCTGGCTGAAGGTCTCCAGGCTGAAGAAGTCCACCCCGGCGTTGGCCAGCACCTCCGCCTGCTCGCGGAACATGGTGAACGCCTCTCCGGGCGACAGCTTGCCGATGGGCGACAGGTGTGTGCCCAGCGGCCCCATCGAGCCGGCCACCCACACCCCCTCTTCGGCCACCTCGCGGGCCAGCTCCACCGCCTTCGCGTTGATGTCGGCCAGCTTGTCGGCCAACCCGAAGGCGGTCAGGCGCAGGCGATTGGCTCCGAACGAGTTGGTGGTCAGCACCTCCGCGCCCGCGCGCACATAGGCGCCCTGGATCGTGCGGACGAGGTCCGGGTTGCCCAGGTTGATCTCGTCGTAGCTGCGGTTGATGAAGACGCCGCGCGCGTAGATCTCCGTCCCCATGGCGCCGTCGAACAGCACCACGCGGTCGGCCATGGCTTCGATGATCGATGGCATACCGCTCCCCGTTTCGTGGTCTGGCACCGTAGCGCAGCCTGCGGCGGCTCGCTCAGGCGAGCCTCCTGCCAGGCACGCTCCCGTCAGGCGAGCTTCTGTCGCGCCAGCACCACCGTCACGTTGTCGCCCCCGCCGCGGGCGTTCGCGCGATTGGTGAGCGTCCGCGCGGCGGCGTTCAGGTCGCGCTCGCGGGCAGCGCTCTCGAGCAGCGTGCAGATCTCCGCGCCGGTCGTCGCGGCGTAGTCGGTGAGACCGTCAGAGCACAGGACCAGGGTCTCTCCGGGAAGGAGGGTCAGGCAGGTGATCTGCGGCTCGAGCAGGCGGCTCCGTCCGGTCTCGTCAAAGTGCCCCAGGTACCCCACCAGCGCCGAGCCCTCTCCGCCCAGCTTCGGGCTCTCGCCGCGCTGCCAGGACTCCAGCAGCATGCCCCCCACGTTCTGATCGGCGGTGAGCAGCCCCGCGCCTGCGCTGCTGACCAGGTAGACGCGCGAGTCCCCCAGCGACGCCAGGTGGACGCGATCGCCCTGGAACAGCGCGATGACCACCGTGGTGCCCATGGGGATGTTCGATCCCAGCCGACCCCCGGCGGCCTCGAGGGTGGCCTCGCAGATCTCCTTGTTCACCATCGCCAGGGAGGCGCGCAGGAACCGCGCGATCCGCTCAGGGGTGGCGTCTTCCAGGGTGTTGTGCCGCTGGCTCCAGCGCTCCGCGAGCACCCGCACAGCGATGGCGCTGGCCCGATCGCCGCTGCCAGCGGTGGACACCGAGATGCCGTCGGCCACCACCGCGAGCGCCACGGCGCCATCGCAGCGCCAGAACATCGCGTCCTGGTTGGTCTGCCCGCGGGTCTTGCCGGCGCCGATGTGGGTGTCGCCGCCGATGTCCATCCGCACCTGGGCCCGACGCGGAGCCCCGGCGCGCACCCGCGCGATGGCGTAGGCCTGCTCGAGCTGCTCCCACAGGTCGAGGGCGTCGCGCGGGCGCCAGGCGGGGTCGGGGGACATCGCGCGCGACGCCACCGCCGTCCACTCAGGGCCGATATCGGGCACCAGCGCCTTGACGTGCGCCAGCAGACCGTCGGAGTCCAGCTCGGGAGGGCAGGGCAGCCGCCCCACCGCCAGCAGCGTGAGCGTGCGCATGACCTGGAGGACATCCAGCAGCGGCGTGGAGGCCTCGCTCACCCCCAGGACGATCGCGTCGCCCTCTCCGACGCGGGCGCCAGCGAGGCCACCGGTATCCCCCGCGGCGTGGCGGGCGGCCAGGACCCGCGCCACGGCGATCGCCAGCGGAAAGAGGCGGCCCGCAGGCAGGGGGCGTAGGGCCGTGAGCAGGGGATCGACCTTCGGCGGCGCGCAATCGAGCGTGGACTCGGCGACGCGGCTGTGCAGCCAGTCGGTCGCCGCCGCCCACTCCGAGCGCAGCTCCAGCCAGCGCGAGCCGGGAGCGTCGATCGAGTCGAGCAGATTGCCGGGTGACACCGGGAGCTGATCGGAGAGGAACAGCGCCGCCACCTCGCCGCCGGAGCCCGAGAGAGCGAGCTCGATCAGCCCCATCACGGTGGAGATCCGCGGGGTCTCCGAGAGAGCCAGGAGCGCCGACTGCAGGTGCCCGCGATGCCGGGGGTTCGCCGCGCGCTCCGCGAGCGCCACCAGCAGCACCGGCGGCGGGTGGAGCATGAGGACCGCGGTCAGCGCCGGACGCTCGGTCAGCGCCAGCTCGACCAGCGCGGACTCCAGCGCGTCGGGCAGCTCGACATATAGCGGCAGGAGGGCGAGGAGTCCGCCCTCGCAGCGATGTTCCAGGCAGCCCTCGAGGAGGCGGGTGCGGGCGGCGGCGTCGCAGTTACGGAGCAGCTCGTAGCGGGCGCGCGGGGTCGCCAGCACGAACGCCGCGACCAGGGCGTCGTCTTCTGGGGTTCCCGCGGTCGGGAGCGGCAGCAGCTGCTCGCCGTCCCATAGGGGGGAGCCCTCGAGGGAGGGCAGGAGCCGCGTCCACCACGACCTGTAGCGGCGCTCGGACAGCAGATCGCAGTCCACCATCCATCCGCGCAGCTCGTCGGGTGTCACTTCGCGATCGAGGTCGTCGACCAGGAGGGTGATCACCGCGAGGGGGTTCTCTTCGAGCCGGGCCCGGAGCCGCATGGGGGTGAGCGCGAACCGGTGGAGGAATCCCCCCGCGTGACACAGCCGGTACTCAGAGACGATGTTGAGCGCTGGCACGACGTCGAGCGGCTCGAACGGGGAGCTGTGGGGGCGGCGGACCTGCCCGGGCGGGCGGTGCAGCCCGACGTACTCACCGGCGATGTGATCCACCATCATCAGGCCGCGGCGCTGGTGGTAGAGCACGTCGCCCGGTCGGATCTGCTCGATGTCGGGTATTGCGCGCATGTGCGCACGCCGTAACCTGCGAGGGCCCTGCACCCAGGGGGCACTGCGGCGATAAGATGCGGGCATGCTCAGCCTGTCCGATCCCGTCCTGGAGATCCGCGATCCCATCCACGGCGCCATCGGGGTGGACAGCGGCGAGCGGGCGGTCATCGATCACCAGATCGTCCAGCGCCTGCGCGGGATCCGTCAGCTAGGCTTCTCGCACCTGCCGTTTCCGGGCGCCACGCACACCCGCTACACCCACTCCCTGGGGGTGATGCACCTGGCCGGGCACGCCTTCGACCAGTGCTTCCGCAGCCTCCCCTTCACCTCTCCGGCGCGCCGACGCTCTCTTCGGAGGTGCCTGCGCCTGGCCGCCCTGTGCCACGACCTCGGGCACCCGCCGTTCTCGCACGCGGTGGAGTTCGCGATGCCGCCGCTCAGGACGCTGGAGATCTCCGCCTACACCCCGTCGAAGGTGGCGCACCGGCTGGGCAGGCGGGCGCACCACGAGGACTACACGATCGCCCTGCTGATGAGCGAGACGCTGGCGCGCGTGATCGATCGCGAGTTCGGGTTCACCAGTCGACACGTCGCGGCGCTGATCAGCCCCGACGTCGCTGCCGGCGACGACTTCTTCTTCGAGGGCGGCCGCGACCTGCGAGGGGTCCTCTCACAGCTCATCAGCTCGGAGATCGACGTCGACCGTATGGACTACCTCGTGCGCGACGCCTACTTCACGGGGGCCCGGTATGGCGCGGTGGACGTGGGCTGGCTGCTGTCCAACCTGTCGTGGCAGGAGCCGGAGGGCCGACCGTGCCTGGCCCTGCACGAGCGCGCGATCTACGCCTTCCACGACTTCATGATCTCGCGCCTGCACATGTTCTTGATGGTGTACTTCCACCGCAAGTCGGTGGTGTACGAGGAGATGCTGCGGCGCTTCATGGGCGATCCCGGCAGCGGCTTCTCGCTGCCCGCCGACGTCGACGCCTACCGCCGCACCGACGACGCGGCGCTGTGGAGCACCCTGCGGCAGGAGCGCAGTCCCTGGGCCCGTCGGATCGTCGAGTTCGACCCCTACCGCATGGCCGCGGAGGTCCACGGACAGACCGGGCCGGCCGACCTGGGACCGGCCGTCGCGGCGCTGCGCGCGCAGGGCATCGACGTCATCCGCGCCTCCACCGTGGGGGCGCTGTTCGGCAAGCGACGGACCGACGTGCCGCCGCTGTACATCGTCGGGCACGCGCTCGGGGGGCGGAGCAGCCTTCGACCGTTCTCCGAGGCCGACGCTGCGCTGGCCCAGTACCAACAGCAGCGGACGATCGATCGACTCTATGTGGCAGCGGAGAACCTGCCGCGGACGCGGGAGATCCTCTCAAGATCAACGTGAGGTCAGCTATGGGGTCACAGCACCTGCTCGACGCCCAGCACCTCCGGGATCTCCTCCATGAGCAGCCGCTCGATGCCCATCTTGAGGGTGGTCAGGGACGACGGACAGCTCTCGCAGGCGCCGATCAGCCGCAGCCGGACCATGCCGTCCTCGAACCCCTCGTAGGTCAAGTCGCCGCCGTCCTGGGCCAGCGCCGGGCGGACGTCCTCGTCCAGGAGCTGGACGATCCGCTGCTCGAGGGCGGACAGCTCCGCCGCTGCGGTCTGGAGCGCGACGTCGAACACCGCCATCTCGCCCGACTCGAGGAACTCGCACAGCCGGCGCTCCACCTCGCCGAGCAGGCTGGTCCACTTCGCCGCGGGGCGCTTGCGCACGGTGACGAACCGCGGCGCGATCAGCAGCAGCTCCACCTCGTCGAGCCCGAGCAGCGTGGCGGCCAGCGGGGCGTCTGCGGTGTCGTCGAGGGACGCGAACTCGTAGGTCCCCGTAGAGACCAGCGCCTCTTCGACGCGGAACATCAGGGCGTCCGGGTTGGGGGTGGGCACGATGCGGATGGACACGACACCTCCATGGGTGGGCTTCTCCTCTAAACGGTTCTGGTGGGGGATGAGGGGATCCTGCTGCCACACAACTCGGATCCTCGTGACCGCGTGAGATGCCGGCACCGCGGGTTCACGGTCTCACGGTCTCTCGATTTCGCGGCTCCACGGCTCCACGGCTCCACGATCCGCGAACCACGGGCCCACGGACCACGAACCACGGTGTGACGCTGGTGGACGTCCCGGACCGGGGCCCTCTCGGCTCGGGCGCTCCGATTCTCGCGCTCAAGATGAACCTGGCATTGCCCACACCGTCTCGTGGATCGAAGAACCGCGGTCACGAGGATCGTGGAGCCGTGGAGTAGCGAGCGAAGCGACCCGCGAAACCGCGAAGCCGTGGCTCCTCCAGAGCGGCTCCGTTGACCATGAAGCCGGGGGGCCGCGGCCCCACCCCGATCAGCGCCGGCCCCTCGCATCCCCGCCTTGGGCCCGGGGAGGGATAGAGGGCCCTCCCAACATCCCTCCCCCGCACAGGAGTCATCCGAATGTCCATCTCCTTTGAGCTCTCCGAAGATCAGCTTGCGCTGCGTGAGCTCGCGCACGAATTCTCCGAGAACGAGATCCGCCCCGTCTGCGCCGAGCACGACCAGACCGGCGCCTTCCCCTGGGAGGTCATCAACAAGGCCCACGACCTGGGCCTGATGAACACCCATGTGCCCGAGGACTGCGGCGGGCTGGCTCTGAGCAACCTCGAGGGCCTGCTGATCGCCGAGGAGCTGGCGTGGGGCTGCACCGGCATCGGCACCGCCATCGAGGCCAACGGGCTGGCCCAGCAGCCGGTCATCATGGGCGGCTCCGACGCGCTGAAGCAGCGCTACCTCGCCCCGATGATGGAAGAGGTCCAGATGTGCGCCTACGCCGTCACCGAGCCGGGCGCCGGCAGCGACGTGCAGGCCCTGAAGACCACGGCGGTCAAGCGCGGCGACAAGTGGGTCCTCAACGGCAACAAGATGTGGATCACCAACGGCGGCGTGGCCGACTGGTACTTCGTGGTGGCGATCACCGACGCCGAGAAGAAGGCCCGCGGCGGCATGACGGCGTTCGTCGTCGAGAAGGGCTGGGACGGCGTGACGATCGGCAAGAAGGAGAAGAACATGGGCCAGCGGGCCTCCGACACCCGCGCGCTCACGTTCGAGAACGTGGAGATCCCGGAGGAGAACATGGTCGGGCGCGTCGGCGACGGCTGGCGCCTGGCGATGGCCGCCTTCGATCACACGCGGCCTTCTGTGGCGATGGCGGCGGTCGGGCTGGCCCGCGCCGCGATGGAGCACTCCAGGCGCTACGCCACCGAGCGCCGCACGTTCGGCAAGCCCCTCGCCGCCCACCAGGCCATCTCGTTCATGATCGCCGAGATGGCGATGAACATCGAGGCCGGCCGGCTGCTGTGCTGGCAGTCCGCTGCGCTCAAGGACCAGGGCAAGCGCAACACGATGCAGGCCGCGATGGCCAAGGCGTTCTGCGCCGACATGGCGATGAAGGTCGCCACCGACGCCGTCCAGGTGCACGGCGGCTACGGCTTCTCCCAGGAGTACCCGGTCGAGAAGCTCATGCGCGACGCCAAGGTGTTCCAGATCTACGAGGGGACGAGTCAGATTCAGCGCTTGATCATCTCCAAGGAGCTTTTCTTCCGCGGGCGCTGAGGCCGCCGTCACTCGATAGGAGCGCTCCGGCTCCCCTCCCCTGGAAGGTCTCATGCACGCCACGTCTCTCGCCCCCCTGCTCGGGAGTCTGCTCGCGGGCCTCCTGGCGGACAAGTACGCCGTCGCGCTGGATGCGTCGGTGATGTGCCCGTGACCCTGGACGCCGTTCGGGCCTACCACCGCGCCACCAAGCACCGCCCGAGCCGCTACGCTCGGTCCCTCGGCTACATGGACTGGGAGCATCAGCCTGCCCCCTTCCGTTGGTACGACGGCGCACCCTGCGTCCCCCTGCCGCAGGTGGCGGCCGAGCGCTCTCCCCGGTTCGAGCCGGCGTGTCGAGAGGGTCGCGTCGAGCCACGTCCGGTCTGTGCCGAGACGATCGGCCAGCTCCTTCAGGACGCCCTGGGCCTTTCGGCCTGGAAGCAGGCCGGCGACTCCCGGTGGGCGCTGCGGATGAACCCGTCGTCGGGCAACCTCCACCCAACCGAGGGCTACCTCATCTGCGGCGCCATCGACGGCCTCACCGAGAGGCCCGGTGTGTTCCATTACCAACCGCACCAGCACGCCCTGGAGCACCGAGCCGTCCTGCCGGCGCTGCTGTGGCGCTCGCTCGTCGGCCGCCTCCCTGCCGACACGATGCTGGTCGGCCTGACCAGCATCTATCTGCGCGAGTCATGGAAGTACGGCGAGCGTGCCTTTCGGTACTGTCAGCTCGACGTCGGGCATGCGGTCGGGGCGCTGGCGTTCGCGGCGGCCGGCCTGGGCTGGCGGGCGCGGAGGCTGGGCGGCCTCACCGACGCCGCGCTCACGGAGATCCTGGGGATCGGCGTTCAGGAAGGGATCGAAGCTGAGCATCCCGATCTGCTCCTCGCGATCGGGCCCGCGGTCGGTGGCGCGCCGCGTCTGCCGTCGGTGCCACCGGTGTTCTCTCAGTTGCATTGGCAGGGCGCTCCGCGCGCGCTCGGCTCGGGCCACCACCCCTGGCCGATCATCGACGCGGTCCACGCCGCCACGGTGCAGCGCACGCCGCCGACGCTCACCGAGACGCCCGCCGTCTGCGCTCCCCCCGAAATCGGCGACTCTGCGCTCAAGCTCCGGCCGATCATTCACGCCCGACGCAGCGCAGCGTCGATGGATGGCCGCACCGGCGTCTCCCGCGCAGCCCTGCACCAGATTCTACACCGATGCCTGCCCGGACCGGACCGGGTCTCCCACTCGGTACTTCCGGGCCCGGTGCGCATTCAGCTCTTTATCTGGGTCCACCGGGTCGCCGACATCGAGCCCGGTCTGTACTGCCTGGTCTGCGACCTGGCGCGTCTCGACGATCTCCGCAGCGCATGTGACCCCGCGTTCGATTGGACACCGGCACTGGACGGGCTTCCGCTGTATCGGCTCCGCACGGGCGACGTCCGGCGTGAGGCCGCCGCCGTGAGCTGCGGGCAGGACATCGCCAGCGACGGGGTCCTGGCGGTGGCCCTGGTCGCGGACTTCGAGCGAGCGTTGGAGGCGGAGGGGCCCCACGCCTATCGGAGCCTGCACTGGGAGGCGGGCAACCTGGGGCAGGTGCTCTACCTGGAGGCCGAGGCCACCGGGATCCGAGGGACCGGGATCGGCTGCTTCTTCGATGACGAGACGCACCGGATGTTGGGGATGCGCGGCACGGACTGGCAGGTGCTGTATCACTTCACGATGGGCGGCCCGGTGGAGGACTCGCGGCTGCAGACGTTGACGCCGTATCATCACATCGAGGCGCAGGACCCGCCGAGCAGCGCGTAGACTACATCGCGACCTGGCGTTCAAAC
This sequence comes from uncultured Enterobacterales bacterium, assembly GCA_964464515.1. Taxonomy (GTDB): domain Bacteria; phylum Myxococcota_A; class UBA796; order UBA796; family UBA2385; genus CAYXGP01. The sequence continues at coordinate 17,259 of CAYXGP010000098.1, read as the reverse complement.
CGGGCGCTCACTCACATCCCAGACACATCGCCCCGCGAGGGAACACCCAATGTTCGGCAGTACCCCTCCGAGTACCCCCGCCATCCAGCGAACACCGAGTGTTCGGTCGCGTTCTTGCCGAAGAAACAGACCGCCTGCAGGTGATCCGCCAGCACCGCCACCACATACGCCCGCACAGGCGGCGTGAGCACCGGCTTACAGTCGTCGCCTGTGCAGTCAGCGCTGACGGTGTAGACCATCGGCCCCTCGGCGTCGTTCAGTTGGGGCAGCCGCCGGGCCAGGAAGCCGAAGCCCTGGTTGTGCGTCGCCACCGTGAGCTGGACCAACGCTCCGGAGTCTCGGAAGTTCAGCTCGTTCCAGGGCCGGGCCAGCATCTGCAGCGCGGCGGCCGTCGATCGGCGGATGTCGCCCCGCTCATCGGTCGCGCAGCCACGCCGCTCCGGGATGCGGCAGGTGCGGTCCGTCAGGTAGACCCGGTCCTGTACCGCAGTGTAGGGGGCGTCCGGGTTCGGAGTGTAGCGCGCCGACGGATCGTCCGAGAACCGACAGTCCCGCACGGCCAGCCCCTGCTGGGAGGCGGTCTCGGGGATGAACTGCCAGATCCCCTTGGCGCACCTGATGGACTGAAGCTCGGGCCGGTAGCCGGACTCCGCGAACGGGATCGCGGCCACCACGTCGGGCAGCCCGGCCGCGCGGACGTCGGCCAGCACCGTGGCCCACCGCTCGGTCACCTGATCGAGACGCCGCCAGCGCTTCTTGTGCGTGATCCGCTCCTCGAGCGCGTCGGCCACGTCCTCGGCGAGCCGCGTGTCCTGCCCGTCAGCTGCGCGCAGGGACCGACGCTCGGAGGCCTCGGCGTTCGGCTCCCACATGAAGTCGAACAGCGGCCGCGCCAGCACCGCCGTCAGGGAGTGCTCCGCGGGGTCGGTCCCCAGCAGCAGCGGGATGCTCGTGTTGAGGTTGACCGGCAGGCCGCCGTCCGGATCGGGGCGGGTGATCGTCAGCGCCAGGGGATCGCCCGGCCTCAGGCAGGCCCGGGACGAAGCGCTCTCTGACGACGCGCCCCCTGAAGACAGGACCTCTGAAGACGGAACCTCTGAAGAACCAGCAAGCGGACAGGCCGCCTCGGTGTCGCAGCGGCAGTCGTCCAGCGCCTCCAGCAGCGCGCGGACGGTCGAGAATGGGCGATCGGACACCGCGATCAGGGCGTCGCCGCGCAGCAGGTCGCTCTCTTCGGGGACGCCGTCCACCCGCAGCCCGGCGCGGTCCGGCGTGTCTTCGCCGAATTCCCCCAGGTCCACGCCCAGAAACCAATGCGAGGCCTGGCCCAGGTAGAGCACCGGCACTGCCTCGACGAACAGCGCCGCGCGGCGATCGGAGACCACCCGCCCGGCCGCCACAGCCGCCACCATCCCCACGAGCGCCGCGGTCGCGCCCGCCGAGATCGGCAGCTTGCGCAGCCCGATCAGGCCCCGCAGGGCGATGGCCAGCGACAGCGCCCCCCACGCCAGCGGCCCCGCTGAGCCGCCGTCGAGGCCGCTGGTGTAGGCGTCTGCGAGCATCACCTGCGCCATCCGATCGGTGGTCTCAGAGAGGGTCAGGTTGAGCTCCATCAGCGCCTGTAGCTCCACAGCGCGCGCCTCGGCGATCGTAGCGGCGACGCTCAGCAGCGCCACGAGCAGCCGCACGCGCTCCAGCCCGGGCCGCCCGTCGGCCAGCGCAGCGTTCGCCAGCGCGCCCAGGGCCATCACCGCGAAGATCGACAGCGGCGCCGCCCCCCCGATCTCCTCGGCCCCCGTCAGCACGGGGTGGAGCAGCCACAGCGCCGCGCCGCCGAGCACCGCCAGCGCCGCCATCGCCTGAGCCGCCCCGCCAGGCGGGCCGGGCCTGCGGTGGATGATCGCCAGCGCCACCGCGGCGCCCACCAGCAGGATCGCCGCCAGCGCCAGCCCCGCCAGATCGGTGATCAGTCCGACGGCGCTTCCCATCACGATGAGGCGCCCCTTCGCCTCCGCCGCCGAGTGCGCGATCGCCTCGGCGGCGAAGCCCAGCCCCACCGCGGTGCCTCCGCTGCCGGCGAGGGCCAGCAGAGTCGGGCCGAGGGCCCAGCCGATCGTCGCCGGGACGCCGCGCCGCTCGCGCTCGATGAGGAGCGCCATCCCCGTGCAGGCGGCGATCGTGAAGAGGACGATCGGGCCCATGAACGGACCGCCGACCCGCAGGGGGCGACCGACCTCTCCGAACACCGCGCTGAGCACGCCCAGCAGCACCGGGATGGACAGGATGAGCCCGGCCACCGCCGCCTTCGCGCGGGCAGGGCGGCGCTCGTGGGCAGGCACCCCAGACGCGCCGCCTAGAGACTCTGCAGCCAGAGACCCTGCAGCCAGAGATTCTGCAGCCAGAGATTCTGCGGCCTGGGACAGGGGAACCCAGGTCTCCGAGTCGGCCTCGGGGGGCTGCCCGCTCGGCAGTCGGGTGGCGTTGGGGTCCGCGGCCGTAGCGACCGCGAGCGCGCGGACGTGTGCCAGGAGGTCTGGATCGTCTGCGGGGGGCAGGCGCCCCCGCTCGCCCGCCCAGCCCGCGGCGCGCGCCGCCCCCGCCCCGCTGCGCGGGTAGGGGGCCCTGTTGGTTGGTTGCGGGGGGGGGGGCCTGGCGCCCCGGCGCGCCCGCCCTGTGCGGGGCGTGCTCCGCCACCGACCCGATGCGCGCGTCGGGCTCAGCCACCAGGGCGCGCTCGATCGCCGTCAGCATCCGCTCCGGGGCCGCGGGCGCCAGATCGCGGACCGCCGGGTAGTCGGCCTGCGAGATCGACGTGTACAGCGCCAGGGTGTCGGTGGCCTGGAAGGGTCGCCGGCCAGTGACCAGCTCATACAGGATCGCGCCGAGCGACCACACGTCCGCGCGGGCGTCCACCCCCTTGGCGTCGCGGATCTGCTCGGGGGCCATGTAGGCCGGGGTGCCCATCGCCACGCCGGTGCGGGTGGCGCCGTGATCGCCGTCGCCCAGGCTCTTGACCAGCCCGAAGTCGGCCACCTTGGGCACGACCACGCCGCCCTGCACGTCGAGCAGCACGTTGGACGGCTTCAGATCGCGGTGGACCAGCCCCGCGGCGTGGGCCGCCGCCACCGCCCGCCGGCCGCCCTCGACCACGGCGTCGATCTGCGACCAGTCCAGCCGGGTGTGGGGCAGGAGCTCATCGCGCGCGGGCCCCTCCACCAGCTCCATCACCAGGCCGGAGTTCCCGCCGACGGCCACCACGTCCGTCACCGACACGACGTTGGGGTGGCGCAGGGCGCTCTGGGCCTGCCCCTCCTGGAGCAGCCGGCGCTGCACCGAGGGAGAGGAGTGCGTGACGATCTTCAGGGCGTGACGGCTGTCCAGGTGGGCGTGGCGGACCTGGTAGACCACCGCCATACCGCCGCGGCCGAGGAAGCCCTCGACGACGTAGCGGTCGATCTGCGCGCCGGTGGACAGGTGCATCGGAGGATGTCTCCCTGGGGAGTCTAATCAGCCCCGGTACTCCCCGGCTCGGGCCGGATCATGGGACCGCGGGCTCCGGGGGGAGCGCCATCCCCCGCCTTGTTCGATCAGCCTTGATGGACGAAGTGGTTGCTGCTCGGCTCCATCGATGAGATCGGGGGAGAGACGAAGATCCAGGACAACGCCTCGACGCGTTGACACTCCATGTTTGACGTGACGGCAGCGGGGCCTTGACGAGGCACTTCCGGTGTTCTACGTTTTCGTAGAGCCTGGAGTATTCATGGCCTCCACCCAGATCTCTGCCTACATCTCCCCTGGCACCCGCCAGGCACTCGACCGGTATGTCGAGGCCCACGGCGTCAAGAAGGGGCACCTCGTGGAGACCGCCCTGCTCCACCACCTCCAAGCGCTTCGGGAGCTGCCGCAGGACGTGATCATCCCGCCTCGGATCGTCGTGACCGCCGAGACGGGTGAGTGGCTCCGTGACCTGCACGACAACCCGCCCCGCCCCACAGATGCCATGCGGGAGTTGTTCGACGAGAGCAGCGCCGATGGCGCCTGAAGTCCGCCCCCTTCGGGCGGACGACGATCGAACCGGGTTCCGCTCTGGCAACGCCAACCTCGACCGGTTCTTCGCACGCTATGCCGGGCAAAACCAGTTTCGACATCACATCGGCGTCACCTACGTCGCCATCGTCAGCGACGACATCCTGGGGTTCGCGACGGTGGCCGCCTCGCAGATCGAGGTGGCGGAGCTTCCAGCGGGCGCTCGTCGCCGCATGCCGCGCTATCCGCTTCCCGTGCTGCGCCTGGCGCGGCTGGCCGTGGATGAGCGCGCCCAGGGTCAAGGGATCGGGCAGCTCCTCCTCCGCGCCATCTTCACGTTGGCCCGGCAGATGTCCAGCACCGTTGGGTGCGTCGGCGTGGTCGTCGATGCCAAGCCCGGCGCCGCGGGCTTCTATGAGCGACTGGGGTTCCGCGAGATGATCACGCGAAGCGGCGCCCTGGGAGATCGTCCAGAGCCGCTCCCGATGTACCTGCACCTGAGCGCCATCCCGGGGTAGGGCCGCTGATTGACTCGGAGCCTACCAGCTCTCCGCGGAGCCCACACGGTCACCCCGCCAGATGCTCCCGCAGCAGCGAAGACACCACCTTCGGATCCGCCTTGCCGCGACTCGCCCGCATCACCTGCCCGACGAAGAACCCCATCAGCTTCTTCTCGCCGGCCCGGTACCGCGCGGCCTCTGCCGCCCGCGCTGCGATGACCTCGGCGACCAACGCCGACACCCCGTCGTCGCCCATCCGATCCAGCCCCTCCCGGGACATGATCTCAGCCGGATCACCGCCGCCGCTCAGCATGTGCCCGAAGACCGTCTTGGCCGCAGCGCCAGACACCCGGCCCTCGGACCGGAGCTTCACGAGCCGGCCCACCGCGGCGCCGTCGAAAGGCAGCTCCGTGATGTTCGGCCCCCGATGGCTCGCCGGCAGCTCGTTGACCAGCCAGTTCGCCACCGCGCGGGCGTCGCCGTGCGCTGAGAGGGCCGACTCGAAGAACGCAGCAACCTCGGGGGTGCGGGCCAGCCGGCGGGCATCATCGACCGGGAGGCTGTGCTCGGAGACGTACCCGTCGCGACGAACGCGACCGGCCTCGTCCAATCCGGCGTCGGGATCGCGCGCGGGCGTCGGGCCGCCCTTCGCGGTCTTCGCGGTGGCCTTCGTCGGGGCCTTCGCGTCGCCGCGCTTCTTGCCCCACGAGTCGCGCAGCGGGACGATCCGGTTGAACACCGGCGCCCCCGCGGCCCGGTCGGGATCCATCGCGAAGTAGCCGTGCCGCACGAACTGGAACCGCGCGCCGGCCTCCGACGCCGCGGCGGCGGGCTCCACCACGCAGCCTGCCAGCACCTCCAGCGAGTCCGGGTTCAGGTCGGTCATGAAGTCGCCGTCGCGTCCGGGGTTGGCCGCGGTGAACAGCCGATGAATGAGGCGGACCTCCGCCGGCACACCCAGCGTCGCGGAGACCCAGTGGATGACCCCGCGCACGCGCCGACCGTCCGACGAGCCGCCGCCTGCGCTCTCCAGATCGATCGAGCAGCGCAGCTCCACCACCCGGCCGGTCTCGTCCTTGATCACCCGCTCGCACTTGAGCAGGTAGCCGTGCATCAGCCGCACCTCTCCGCCGGGTGACAGCCGCCGCCAGCCCTTCGGGGGCGTCTCGGAGAAGTCCCCGCGCTCGATGAGGATCTCTCGCGTCAGCGGCACCATCCGGGAGCCGGGCAGCCCCACGTCGCGCGGGAAGCTGGGGGCCTCGAGGGGCTCCACCCGCCCCTCCTCGACGTTCTCGACGACCACGCGCAGCGGATCCAGCACGCACATCGCGCGCGGCGCGGCGCGGTTGAGGTGATCGCGGACCATGTGCTCGAACAGCTCAACCTCGGCGGTGCTGTTGGTCTTGGCTACGCCCACGCGATTCACGAAGGCGACGATGGCCTCCGGCGGCACGCCGCGGCGACGAAGGCCGGCCAGCGAGGGCATGCGGGGATCGTCCCAACCCGAGACGTGTCCCTCCTCGACCAGCCGCAGCAGGAACCGCTTGCTCATCACCGTGTACGTGATGTTGAGCCGCGCGAACTCGTACTGCCGCGGACACGTCTCCACCGCGGTGTTGTCGATCACCCAGTCGTAGATCTCGCGGTTGTTGTCGAACTCCAGCGAGCACAGCGAGTGGGTGACCCCCTCCAGCGCGTCTTCGAGCGGGTGAGCGTAGTCGTACATCGGGTAGATGCACCAGTCGTCGCCGGTGCGATGGTGGGTGGCGTGCCGGATGCGGTACAGCGGCGGATCGCGCATCTTCATGTTGGGCGAGGTCATGTCGCCCTTCGCGCGCAGCACGCAGTGGCCGTCCAGGAAGTCCCCCGCCTTCATCTTCTCCCACAGCGCCAGGTTCTCCTCTACAGAGCGCCCCCGGTGCGGGCTGTGGGTGCCCGGCTCGGTGACGGTGCCCCGGCAGGCGCGGAACTCCTCCTCGGTCAAGTCACACACATAGGCCCGGCCGTCTCTGATGAGCCCCTCTGCGAGCGCCGCCATCTCAGAGAAGAAGTCCGAGGCGAAGTACAGCCCCTCGCCCCAGTCAAAGCCCAGCCAGCGCACGTCGCGCTTGATGGCCTCGACGTACTCGGTGTCCTCCGTGGTGGGGTTGGTGTCGTCAAACCGCAGGTGGCAGGTGCCGCCGTAGTCACCAGCCACCCCGAAGTTGATGCAGATGGCCTTGGCGTGGCCGATGTGCAGGTAGCCGTTGGGCTCGGGCGGGAAGCGGGTCACGACGCGGGTGTGGCGGCCAGCGGCCAGGTCGGCGTCGATGACCTCACGGATGAAGTCGGTCCCTTCGCGTGGGTTGGTGTCCATCTCTCCTCCGGGTGCGTCCGGCAGGTATCCTGTGCATCAAGGAGTCGAAGTCAACTCATCGCCTCCAGTCGGGTCAGGCGTCCTGGTCATCGGCCAGACCTCCTGGCTATTTCCTGTGGTGGAGCAGTCGATCTCGCCGAGGAGGGATCGCGGTCTCACAGAACCACGGGTCGCTTCGCTCACGCCCCCTGGTGGAGCGCCTCCTCGCAGAGCGCCGCCAGCACCACCTCGACCTGCGTCTCCAGCTCCTGCAGCAGCGCCGGCTCGACGCGACCCGCGCGGGCCGCCGTCTCCAGCTCGCAGGCCGCCGCCGCGAGGGCGGGCGCGTACACCGAGGCGGCGGCGCCCTTGAGCCCATGGGCGGCCATGCGAACGGCCTCGGGATCTCTGGCGCCCACCGCCGCGGCGATGGCCTCCGTCATCTCGGGGAGCGTCCGCTCGAAGAGCCCCAGCAGCCGCTCCAGGATCGCCTCGTCTCCACCGGCGATGGCCAGCAGCTTGTCGCGGTCGATCACCGAGCGGGCATGAAGGGAGGACATGGGCTCGCGCGCCATCAGAGCTCAGCCGCGTCGTCGGCCTGTTGGGGGACGGTGTGGTGGAACACCGTCAGATCCAGAAGCATCCGCCCATCGTCGAGCTGGTGCATCACGTCGACGAAGCTGTGCCCCTGCCGCACGTCCGGGGGGTAGTAGGTGTGGCGGGCGTGGGTGGTCTGCCCGTAGGTGCCGTCGTGCCCCATGAGCGTCACGATGATCGCGAGGATCGGGCAGTCGGGCGACGTGAAGTCCACCCCTTGCAGCGGGCTGTCTTCGTCGATGACGTGAAAGACCACCCAGCTCAGCAGGAACGCAGGGCTGCGCTCGCGCACCAGGGGGAGGTCGATGACCCGCCGCAGGTGGTGTCCCTCCGGGGAGATCTCGTCGCGCAGCACCGACACCCGCATCTGCGCCTCGACCATCTCGTTTCCGCGGGCGTTGGCGGCGCGGTAGCTGAACACGCGCTGCCCGTGGCGGGTGTGGATCACCGCGCACTCGCTGAACAGCACCGCCGCCCGCGGCCGCGACGCCTTGGCGAAGGTCACGCCCGTCGCCAGCGCCACGAACAACATCCCTGTCGCCGCCTCGATGGTCACCAGCAGATCGCCGTAGGCGGTCCCCGGCAGCAGCGCGCCGTAGCCGATGGTGGACAGCGTCTGCACGCTGAAGAAGAACGCCTGGGAGAAGTCTGTCGCCTGCGAAAAATCCGCGTTCGCCCCGCCCGTCACCGACCCCGGCTCGAACAGGTAGAGCCCGGCGAACACCACGTTGATCAGCCCATACAGGAAGCCCAACGACAGCAACAGCCGCGCCCACGAGCCCTCGATCAGGAAGAAGTACATGTCGCGCCGCAGCTCGCTGGGGGCGCCCTTGCGCACGGCGTCGGTGAACTTACGCCGCTGCGTGTAGGCCGACGCCCGCGCGCCGCGCCTCGCCAGCTCGGTGGTGGAGGTGGCGTGTACGTGCTCCTCGGACTCCTCCAGCGGCGCCATCATCATGTCGAACAGCACCTGCCCCACGCACATCGCGGCGACCAGCCCCAAGAAGACCCCGGCGCTCATCTGCGCGCCGATCTGTCCCAGCAGCAGCACCACCAGCGCGGAGGTGGTCCGCACCCCCACCCGCGCCCGATCCGACAGCACCGCCACGCGGCGCTCGGTCACCGAGTCGATGATGGCGACGCTGAAGAACGTGAGGGCCAGCGAGCCGGCCAGCAGCCAGCGGTACTTGTCGGGGGCCGGCACCGCCAGATCGAAGGCGATGGCCTTCTTGAGCGCGACGCCCACCGCGGTGATCGCCAGCGTCAGCGGCAGGTGGCTGTACAGCCAGACCAGGAAGGTGGCGCGCCCCTTCCGTACATGCGAGCCCGCGATGTCGTCGAAGTACACCCACCAGATGCAGCAGGTGAGCGTGAGGTTGAACATCCCCTGGGCCAGATCGTTGCTGGTGACCTCCGCCCCTGCGCCCGTGAGGTAGCTGAGCACCTTCACGAACGACTCTCCCAGCACGATGATCGTCAGCAGACCGTAGCGCTCTGAGAGGTGCTCCATGTCGACGGGGTAGCGATCGCGGAGCGCCCTCGACACGCCGCTGACGGGCGCGAACAGGATGGCCATGAGGCCCACGGCCCACAGCGCGTAGCTCCACGGCGACGGCAGCAGCGTCGACACCCCGAAGGCTACAGCCCCGATCGCGAACATGCTGCCCCAGTACCGGCTGTAGGCCCGCGCCTCGGGCACCTGGGCCCAGGACCGCAGGTAGAGCAGCGCGATGATGCCCTGGGCCACCGCGTAGGCCGCCGCGAACAGGGCCGGCTCTCCCGCCATCGCCGCCGTCGAGGCGATGGCCATCACCCCCACCGAGAACATCTTGAACAGCACCAGCGTGCGGTGCACGAAGTCGTCAATCGTGAAGCGGTTCTCGTAGATCGTGAAGCCGCTCCAGGCGATCCAGAGCGGCACGAAGTGCAGGGCGAACAGCGCGAACCCGCCCAGGCCGGGGTCGTCGCTCAGGTGGTTGCCGAGCTGGATGATCCCCGCCACGAACACGAGATCGTAGAACAGCTCCAGCCACGTGACCTTCTTGCCCTCGTGGCCGTGCGGGGCGTGAAGCGTCGGTGGGTGATAGAGCCGGCTGCGCAACGGCGCCCCCGGTGGAGGTGGAGACACGGGCGTTAACCGCTGCGCCCGCGCAGGGTCACCAGGCCCCGGGTCCCCTCTGGCCGTGCTAATCTCCGCGATCCTTACCCAAGGATGGAGATTCCACGATGTCAGATATCAAGAAGAAAGCGCTGATCCAGGCAGCCCTCCCCACCTTCCTGCTGCTCTCCGGCTGCGGCGCTGGCGGGCTCACCGTCAGCATCACGGGCAACCTCGATGTCTCCGGCGACGTGCCCGCGGGCTACTCGCTGGAGCTCTACGCCCAGTCCGACAACGCCGGCGCCTTCGACACCAGCTTCTGCCTCGATCAGATCGAGGGCGGCGGTGACCTCGACTGCTTCGGCCGCGTCGACACCACCTCGCTCAGCTCTCCGCTGGGCGGCACCACGGTGACCGTCGACGGCTCGTCGTTCACCATCGACGACGTCGCGCTCGACGTGTACTACGTGCTCGTCGCTACCGGCGACGACGGCAGCATCGCCTGCACCACCGACGTCATCGGCTTCGACGAGGACACCAAGGTCGTCACGTCCGAGTCCGCCATCACCGTCGGCGCCGACCAGGATCTGAGCACCTGGGAGCTCCCGCGCTCCGTGCGCCTGTCCTGCGCCGCGCCCGCCACCGAGCCCGCTGCCCCGGCCGATCCTGAGCCCGAGCCCCAGCCCGACGACGAGTCGATCAACGACGACGGCGACATCGACGTCCCCGACACCGCCGATCCCAGCACCGTCTGGTCGTCGTTCACGATCACCAGCAAGGACAGCGGCGCCCCCTACGCCGACGCCAGCGCTGGCAACGACGACTCCGACCTGGCCTGCGACTCCTCGTTCCCGCCGGCGATGCTGCTGAGCGCCACCCCGGTCGACAGCTCGATCACCGAGGCCTACCTCCGCTTCCAGTTCGGCACAGGAGACGACGCCACCTACCGCACCATCCCCACGCCGGTCTACGACGGCACGATCGAGCAGGCGATCAGCCTCACCGGCGGACACGCCGTGATCCAGCTCGACACCGACTCCGAGCTTGACGGCGTCGGCGAGAGCTACACCGCCACCTTCTGCCAGGGCAAGGCGCCGGCCCAGGAGCTGCTGGTGATCCTCAGCTGGGACAAGGACGACACCGACGTCGACGCCCACGTCACGTCGAACGGCACCGAGGTCGCCTACTACAGCATGCAGCAGAGCTGGGGCGAGCTCGACATCGACGACGTCGATGGGTACGGCCCCGAGACGATCTCGAGCGCCCCCGACGCGTCCGGCAACATCTACGAGGTCAAGCTGCACTACTACAGCGACCACGGCAACGGTGACACGACGGCGACGGCGCGGGTGATCTACTACGACAGCTCAACCGGTCAGACCTGCGACGTCACGGCCACCCAGACGATGAGCTCGTATGACTGGTGGGACGTCGGTGTGTTCGGTCCCGGCCTGGCCTGCCCGTAGAGTTGGTTCTGGTCCTGGGGGGCGAGAGGATTGCTCTCGCTCCCCTCCCCCTGGGTGGGCAGTGTTCGTGGCGAGAGTGCTCACATGTCGAATCAGATCAAGTACATGACGACAGTCTCCCCCAAAGTGTGCTCCGGCCCCGTCGCATCGGGCTGATTCTGGTGTCCTGCCTGCGGTGACTCCAGTCAGAACGTGTAGTCCAACTCAAACGTCCCCAGACTCAGCCGAACGGTGCCTGAGGTCTGCTGTGCGTTGGCCTGCCACGCCTCCTTGAGCGGCGTGAGGTCGAACTCGACCTCTTCGGTGTAGATACTGTCACAGGGGTCGTCGTTGCCGTCGTGCAGCAGATCGATCCTGGTGGTCCACGGCTCCCCCTCGTCAAACCACGGGTCAGGCCAACACAAGCTGGTCTCATGCACGGCGCAGCCGCCAGAGACGCTGAGCGCAGCCCTGAGGGTATCTTCGTGCACAGAGGCCTCGACCAGATCATAGGCGTCACCGTCCCCGGCCCGGCACGCCGGGTATGGAGACACGGTGTCCCAGCCACAGGTGCTCTCGGCACAGACATAGCCATAGACGGCCGGGCAGTCGCAATTGCTGGTCATGTACAGCTCGCACTCGAGCGTCGCCGCCTGCTCAAGCAGCGCGTAGAACACGGTCGTGTCAGCGTCCAGGCGGGCGATCCAGTTCTGGGTGCAGCCGCAGCTCGTCCCCGGCAGCACCTGTCCGCACTCGTCGTCCCGGGAGCAGGTCATCGCGCTCTCGGCCTCGGCCTGGAAGCTCGCGATGACCTGCTCGCAGGTGGTGAGGCTCGTCCCGCCGCTCGTCACTCCGCTTGTTCCGCCGCTCGTCCCGCTCGTTCCGCCGCTCGTTCCGCTGGTCGATGTGTCGTCGGGGACTGCGGGGGTGCAGGCGAGGAGCAGTATGGGGATGATGGTGTTCATGGGACCCTCCGTGGCCGCCCACAGGAGCCAGCCAGCAAGAACCAGTCCGCAAGAACCAGGCCAGCCATGCGCGGGCACTCTCCACGACCAGAGTGTGATCTGCCCCGCGTCCCTGGGCCATCAGAGCCCGTCGCCGGTAGTCCTCCTGACTGTAGATTGTGCAGGCATGCGACTCACCCGCCCGCCCGCGGCCACCTCCCCGTCTTCGAGATGCCGGGGTAATGCTCCCGCCACGCGGCGATCATGGCCTCGAACGGGATGTCGGGGTGGGCCCCGTGATCGGTGACGTACTCCATGAACCGGCCGCCCTGGCGATCGTCGGTCTGGAAGATGCTGTCGGTCTGGCCGTCCCACTCCAGCGGGGCGACGCCGAGATGCAGACACAGCTCGCGGTTGAAAGCGGGGGTGGCGGCTACCCAACGCCCGTCCAGCCACAGCTCGGTGTAGCCATGGTAGACGAGCAGATCGGTGCCGAGCTTCTCTTCGAGGCGGGCGGTGGCCAGGTGGTTGCGGACGTCGGCGAAGTGGAGCCGCGTGGGGATCCCGAGCGCGCGCCCGGCGGCGGCCAGCAGGTTGGCCTTGTCGATGCAGTGTCCGCCCTCTTCGTAGCTGAGCTCCAGCAGGTGGCTGGCCCGGTAGGCGTCCGGCGTGAACCGGACCCGCCACGGGGTGTATCGGTAGCCATCACGGATGGCGTAGTACAGCGCGACGGCGGCCTCGCGGGGAGGCAGTCCCCCGCCGTGCTGCTCGGCGAAGGCGCGCACCGCGGGATGATCGCTGTCGACGAATCGGTTGGGCTGCAGGTAGCGGGCATCGACCATGGACCTGTGGGTTAACCCCGGGCGGGGGAGCATGCGGATGGCCGTCTACGTCCTGACACAGACCACCATCGCGCGCCCGTCCGACGCGGTGACGGCGATCCTGGAGCGCGCGTGATCATCGACCTGCCGCCCCCCCGGCGCGCGGCACACATCCCGCAGATCGCGGGCGTGGTGGTCTCGGTGCTGGTCCACCTGGTGCTGGCCCGGCTGGCCCTCGTGGAGCGCACCGCTCCCGAGGAGACCGAGACCTGGGTCGAGATGACCATGGTCGAGCCTCCGCCGCCCCCCGAACCAGAGCCCGAGCCCGAACCGGAGCCGGAGCCGGAACCCAAGCCTGAGAAGCCCAAGCCGAAGCCGCCTCCGCCTGAGGAGTCGGTGCCCCTCGAGCCCCCGCCCCCCGAAGAGCCGCCGCCCGAGAAGAAGGTGCGGCGGGTGCACGGTCTGTCGGCGTCGTCGTTCGCCACCGGCGGCACGACCGGCGTCACCGCGCGGGCCGGCACCACCGTGGCGACCAGGGCGACCGACGAGACGCTGTCCATCGACGAGGCCAAGCAGTCGATCTCGTACTCGGCGGCGAAGACCAGCCCCCGGTGTCCCAGGCCGCGGGCCCCGGTGCCCGACGCCATCATCGACCAGGACATCGAGGGCACGGTCCACCTGGAGCTGGATATCGGCGCCGACGGCCGGGTCACCGATGTCCGGGTGACGAAGAAGCTGGCGCCCGAGGCCGACGCCTTCTGCGCCGCGGCCTACAAGGCCATCAAGTGCAAGCCAGCGAAGAACGGCGGCCGGCCGGTGGCGGTTCGGGCCTATCCAAGGCGGTGCATCCTGAAGGGGGTAGGTTGACCCCATGGACAACCCCGACCGACGCATCGCTCGCCAGGCGGCGTACTGCCGGGTGACATGGCGGAGACTCACCGGCGCGGAGCGACAGGCGCTGGCCGAGCGCGCGGCAGAGTTGGACGCGAAGACACCCTATCGAAGCGGCCGGCTGGCCGGAACACGGCGGGCGCTGGCCTATGCACACCACGCTGAGTTGGTCGCCGATCTGACTACAGCCTGCGGAGGCTGACGGGGCGCGGCAGCCGAGCTCCGGCCTGGTCTATACGCCGACCACCCTGTGCCCTACCCCCCTCTGCCCTACCACCCTGGCAGTGCTGCGATACATTGGCGGGCATGCCTCCCAAGCCTCTTGCCATGATCGCCGTCCAGACCTCCTCGGGTCTGGCCCACGGCGCTGTGTTCAACGTCAAGACCGACTCCCTCCTGCTGGAGATCGACCGGGCTGTCACCGTGGGCGAGACCCTGTCGTGGAGGATGGAGATCCACGGCCGGAACACCTCGGTGATGGGGACCCTGGAGGTCTGCCGGCTGCGGCGGCGGGGTGCGGCCCTGCCCCTCGTGGATGCCTGGATCGTCGACATCGCCGGCGCTGACCAGGCGACCTTCGACGCCTGGCTCCGAGAGCGCGGGGCCACCGGAACGTCACAGTCTGCAGCGTCACAGGCCCCAGCGTCGCAGGCCCCAGCGACCGAACGCGGCGCCGAGCGGTCCCGGTCCGGGAAGGCGCAGAGAAATCGGAGCTCGCAGCCGCGGTCGGAGTCCGAGCGGATCGCCGAGCGCCGCCAGAAGAGGCTGCGGCGCCTTCGACGGGCGCGACGCACGGCCACAGCCTCGCCGGCCGCGAAGGCGCGCCGTCTGCAGCGACGAACGACCCAGACCGAGCCGCCCCAGGCAGAGACTCCTCGGACGGCGACACCCCGGACAGCGGCACCCCAGACAGCGGCACCCCAGACAGCGGCACCCCAGACAGCGGCACCCCGGACAGCCCCTCGCCCCGTCGAGCGGACCCCCGAGCCGCCTGAGCCGATCATTCCGGCGCCGTTTTCAATGCCAGCCCTCCCGGACAACCCGCCTTACGACCCTGCGCCTGCCGAGCCGTTCCCGCTGTTCGACGACCTCTCGGCGGGTCCGGAGCTCGACGATCTCACCGAGGCCCTCGACCTGGGAGACCTCCCCCGGCTGGAGGATCTCACGGACGATCCCACCGACGAGCGGGCCTCCGCAGAGCTGCCGATGTTCGATGATCTCACCGAAGGCCCCAACCTCGAGGACATCACCGGCGAGATCGGCCTCCAGGATCTCCCGCGCCTCGAAGACCTCCCCGTCGCTTCCGAGGAGCCGTCGGGCGAGCTGTCCCCGTAGTTGCCCTCGGCAGAAGTCATGAACGCCTTCCGCCGGGCACCAATAGTTCCCGAAGCGCTCCTCCCGGGCAGGCCGCGCCCGGATAGACGTCCCGCGAGGCTCCCATGCGTCTGCTCCGCTCTCTGGTGCTCCCGGCCGTCGCCGCATTGACCGGCTGCGGCATCGAAGACCTGGCCCAGTCCTGGCAGCTCGATCGTCTCCGCGTGCTGGCGGTCCGGGCGACTCCGGCAGAGCCCCGTCCGGGCGAGCTGGTGACCATCGACTCGCTGCTGTACGTCCCGCCAGAGACCACCCTGAGCGGCACGCTGTACCAGGCCTGCCTGGACTTCTCGGACTTCGGCTGCGCGGTGGACGACTCCGTCATCGATCAGCTCAGCGCGCTCGATCCGACGACAGCCACTCCCGAGCAGCTGGCCGAGGCCATCGAGCTGCTACAGGAAGCCGGCGTGATCGGCTTCGAGCCGGGCTGGGCCCCCACCTGGACACCCCCCGCAGACGCGCTGGACGGCCTGACCGACGCGGAGCGCGCGGAGGGTCTGAACGCGGTGATCAACATCATGGCCTTCGCCGGTGAGTCCTTCGACGACGCCGAGCTGGCCTTCAAGCGCGTGCCGGTGTCCGAGGCCACCACCCCCAACCACAACCCCACGCTCACCAGCCTGACGATCGACGAAGAGATCACCACAGGCTCGTTCAGCGCGACAGCAGGGCAGGCGTACGAGCTGGCGCCGCTGCTCAGCGATGACAGCGTCGAGACGTATACCTACATCACCGAGGCCGGGGTGACGGAGGAGCGCATCGAGGAGCCCTACATCACCTGGTACGCCGAGGGCGGGACGTTCGATCAGCCCTACTCGCTGTACCCGGAGACCACCGCGGAGTGGACGGCCCCGAAGGAGACCTTCTCCGGAGTGATCGTCGCCGTGGTCCGAGATCGTCGCGGCGGCATGGGCTGGACCTCGATCCGGATGGAGGTCCCGTGATGCCGCCCTGGTTCCTGGCCGCCGTCACTCTCGCCGCAGCCGCCCTGGCGCAGACGCCCGAGGTCCCAGCTCCCGCTGCACCGGCTCCCGCAGACCCGGCCGCGGAACCCACCCCCGCTGATGGCGCAGAGAGCGGAGAAGAAGAGGAGCTGCCCCCGCTGCTGGTGGAGCCGGCCCTCGTCGAGTACATCCAGGCTGCGTACCCCCCTGAGGCGCTGGAGGCAGGCGTCGAGGGCACCGTCGGGCTGCTGATCGAGATCGACGAGACCGGCGCGGTCTCGGCTGTGGAGGTGCTCGCGCCGGCCGGTCACGGCTTCGACGAGGCGGCGGTGGAGGCCGCAGGGCGCTTCATGTTCAGCCCCGCAGAAGACGAGACGGGGCCCGTGCCGGTGGCCATCGAGTTCCGGTACGGCTTCGTGCTGGACGCCGCGCAGACCGAGGGCGCCGTCCCCGTCGAGGCCGACGAGCCTCCACCCGCGCCCGTCAACCTCGAGGGGACCCTGGTGGAGATGGGCACGCGCGCGCCGGTCGAGGGCGCGGCCGTCCGCGCGACTGCCAGCGACGGCGCGACGCTGGAGACCACCACCGACGACGCCGGACGCTGGGCGTTCAGCGGCGTGGCCGATGGCGCGGTGGCCCTCACCGCGGTGCACCCCGACTACATCACTGCCGAGCGGTCCGTCGACGTGGTGACCGGGCAGGTCACCGACCTCCGCTTCTGGATCCGCAACCGCGACTACCGCGACGACGCTGCGGTGTTCGTCTACCAGCGCAAGTCCGACGACGTCGCCCGGCGCACCATCACGGTCGATGAGATCCGCCGCATCCCCGGTACGTTCGGCGACCCGGTGCGCGTCATCCAGAATCTGCCGGGGGCAGCGCGCTCGCCGCTGGGCTCCGGCCTGCTGGTCATCCGCGGCTCCAACCCCGAGGACTCCGGGGTCTACGTCGACGGGATCCGCATCCCCCTCATCTACCATCTGGGCGGCTACGTCTCGGTGGTCAACGCCGACCTGGTGGAGAGCGTCGACTACCTGCCGGGCAGCTACGGCGTGGAGTACGGCCGCAGCATGGGCGGCGTGGTCGATCTCACCACCAAGCGCGAGTTCCCCGAGCGGGGCCGCATCACCTGGAGCACCGACCTGCTGGACAGCGGCGGGCTGTTCGCCGGGCGCGTGGGCAAGAAGAAGAAGATCGGCGTCGCCGCGGCGGCGCGGCGCGCCAACATCCCCCCGGTCATCCACTCGCAGCCCCAGGAGGTGGTCGACCCCGACATAGTCGTCA
>CAYXGP010000097.1:0-28446 GCA_964464515.1 uncultured Enterobacterales bacterium | reverse complement strand
CCGCCCGTAGTTGCACTAGCAGGAGCGGGGCGGCCGCGGGAGGTCGGTGCGGTCGTTGCGCCGGTCGTGCTGCCTGTGGTGCCGCCCGTCGTCGTGCCGGTCGTCGTCCCAGACGTGCCGCCAGTCGTACCCGAGCTCCCGCCCGTCGTCGTGCCAGAGGTGCCGCCAGTGGTACCAGACGTGCCGCCGCTGGTCCCCGTCGTCGTGGTGCCGGTCGTCCCTCCGCCAGGTCCACCGCCGCCAGGTCCGCCGCCGCCAGGTCCGCCCCCGGGGCCGCCCGTTGTGGTGGCGGCGGCCATCGCCCGCGCGTTTGTAGAAGAGTCACCTGTGGAGGAGTCGCCCGAGCAGGCCGCGTCGCCCTCGACGCAGGTCGTGACGCTCCGGAGATAGATGATCTCGAACGCCCCAGACCACGCGAAGGTGTCGGCGTCCCAGGTGAACTCCGAGACGGTGGTGCCCCCCATCGGGTCGCCGCGTGACTCGACATCGGAGCTGCCATAGGCGCCGACGAGGAGGCCTGCGTCGTTTGGATCGAAGCCCTTGATCACGAGGACATAGTCGTCGGGACCGTTGGAGGTGGCGCTGTTCTTGCGACCGGCCACGTCCACGGCATAGACGCCGCCCGCGGCCACTGTGACGCTGCCCTCCCACGCGCCGTACCAGCCAGACGTGGTGGTGTCGAGCAACACGGTCGGCTCGCCGTCGGTGAGGTTGGACAGGTCGTAGACGGTCACGCCGTACGTGGTGGTCTCCTTGGGGAGATCACCTGTGTCGACCACCTCGGCCTCGGGGTACTGCAGACCCAGCGTCAGCGCGCCGTCGGACAGCGGCGAGAAGCTGAAGAAGTCGTGGTCACCGGTAGCCGGACTGTCGGCGCCTTCGTTGTCGAACTCCAGGCACGAGCCCTGCACCCTGGCGGAGCGGGCGCCGATCAGGCCGACGTCGATCGCTGAGTTGGCGCTGTCGTCACCGCCGATGGCGGTCTCCACCTCGATCACCGTCTGCGGCAGGATCGTCACCGTTCCGGAGAGCAGCGTGCGGTCGATCCCCTCCTCGCCGCGCGGAATGCACGAGGCGGTCAGGAGAGCCAGGATGTGAGCTCTGCGGTTCAAGGGACGTCGGGTCATCAGAACTCTCCCCGGAGACCGATCTGGAAGAAGCGCGGGCTCTGCCGCGACAGCGGCGATCCGAACAACACGTTGCCGTCGTCGTCGGTGTAGGGCCCGCCGGTCTCGTCATCTGCGGCGGTCTCGACCCAGGTGACGGTGCGATCGTTCAGCACGTTGAAGCACTCCAGCGTGAGGTCCCAGGTGGTGACCCCCTGTGCGATCGTCAGCCCGGTCTTGAGGTCCAGCGAGGAGACAGCGGGCAGGCGATAGCTGCCGTCGATGGTCTCCTTGCTGTTGTACCAGCCGTAGTAGTACGGGTTGAAGTACACCGGGCGGTAGGGCCAACCCGAGCGCATCGTGAAGTTCCAGCCGAAGATGTAGCCCAGGGCCGTGCGCGTCCCGACCTCCATCGCGTTGGGTTCGCGCATGGAGCCAGCGATCTTGATGGAGTGCGGGATGTCGTACGGCATCAGCCCGACCTCATACTCCTGCTGCGGCGCGATATCGAAGGTGCCCGACGCCAGGCCATACGTGAGGTCGTCGCGCTCGCGGCCATAGGCGCGGCTCCAGGTGTACGACGCCAGCAGGCCCCAGCGCTCCTCGAACGCCTTCTCGGCCGTGAACTCCAGCGCGGTGTAGTTGACGAACGCCTCGTCGGGGGTGCGCAGGCGATAGCGGTCGAGGCCGGTGCCATCGCGGCTGCCGATGACCGCGGTGCCGTCGTCGTTCCAGATGAGGTTGACCTCGTCATCCTCGAACAGGTTGCGGCCCATCTCGTAGGTGAAGTTCACGCCGGCGGCCCAGCCACCGCCCAGGTCGCGGTTGAGGCCGACGTCGAATTCGTCGGAGTAGGGCACCCGCAGGTCCTCGTGGACGAGGAACTCCGAGCCGAAGCCGTAGCTTGCGGTGTCGCTCCAGTCGCCGGCCTGGTCCGCCCAGGGGTACCAGGCGCCGCCGCCGTTTTCCTTGCTCAGCAGATCGGCGATCTCGAGGAAGCCGCTGTCGTAGAACCGGCCATAGTAGGCGTAGAGGCTGGTGCGCTGATCTCCGGTCAGGTCGAACGCGGCGCCGAAGCGGGGCGAGAGCGTGGTGGTGGCGATCACCACCTCGCCGATGTTGTTCGTGAACCGGCTGTTGTCGAGCCGCAGGCCAGGCCGCAGGGTCAGGCGGGAGACGGGCTGCCAGGCGTCCTGCAGGTAGACAGAGACCAGCGCGCCGCCGAGCTCCGACTCCCACTTGTTGTTGGCGATGAAGATCTCGGCCGGGGTGTAGCCTTCGAGGTTCGTGGGATCGCCGTCGTGCTGGTAGGCGACCTCGCCCGTGTCGTAGCCCTCGTAGATCGAGTAGCTGCCGAGGAAGTCGCTCTGCAGCCCCAGCTTCATCTGGTGGTCGCCCATCAGGGAGGCGAACCGGGTGATCGCCGCGTTGAACGAGGTGCGCGCGCGACGCGTGTAGTACGCCGACTGGGCCTCACCGTAGGAGAACCCGCCGTAGTCGTACGCCACCCAGCTACCGAGCGACGAGTCGAGATCCGACCCATGGGAGGTGCAGTTGCCCTCGGCGATCTGACCGACCGCCTCCCACTCCGTGCAGTCCCGCCATTGAATCGGCATGTAGTTGATGTAGGTGCGGCTCGTGGAGAGCTGGGCATCGACGATGGTCTGGCTGCCCGGCGTCCACTGGTGACCGAGAGACGCAAGCCAGCCGCCCTGTTGCCACCACGTCTCTGCGTTGGGCAGCGTATAGTAGCTGCCCTCGGCGTTGTCGATGTTGGTGGGATCGGTCTGGGCGTGGACCCACACGCGATGATCGGCGTTCGGCTTCCAGGTGATCTTGCCGAACAGGTACTTGCTGGCCCAGCGCTCCGTCTGCATCTGCTCGAAGCCCTCGGGACGGGTGACCGTCTCGGGCACCGAGAGCGTGCTGAGCACGCGGTTCATCTGGAAGCTGGTGAAGAACCAGAGCTTGTCCTCCTTGATGGGACCGCCGAGGTTGATCGCCAGCTGGAAGTCATCGTAGACGTCGTCTTCCTGCCCCTCCTCCTCGGGCAGCGGCTGGTAGACCTGCATGGCGGTGTTGTTGTAGAGCACCTGCACGTCGCCGTGGAACTCGTTCCCGCCCGAGCGGGTGACCACGTTGACCGCGCCGCCCATGGCCCGGCCGTACTCGGCGTCCATGCCGCCGGTGATGACCTGAACCTCTTCGATGGCGTCGAAGTTCATGTTCATCGAGAAGGTGTTGGTCAGCGGGTCGGTCGTGTTGACGCCGTCGACGTAGTACTGGTTTCCGTACGACAGCCCGCCGCGCATGTTGGGGTTGCCGGAGCCGTTGGAAACCACACCCGCAGCCAGCGCCGTGGCGCCCTGGTAGTCGCGGCCGGCGTTGGGAATGTCGCGCAGCATCTCCTTGGTCAGCACCGCGCCTGTGCGAGTGCTGGTGACGTCGACGATCGCCGCTTCTTCTTCGACGATCAGCTCCTCGCCGGCCATCGCGGTGGAGAGCTCCACGTCGACGTTGGCGCTGAGCCCGGCGGCCACGCGGACGGTGATCGCCTTGGGCTGGAAGCCCGCCATGCTGGCCTGCAGCCGATACTCACCGACCGGCAGACCAACGAATCGGAACTGCCCGTCCGGGCCCGAATTCGTGCGAGCGTCGCCCTGCATCTTCTCGGAGGTGAGCACCAGCTCCACCGAGGGGACCGCGAGGCCGTCGGTGTCTACCACCACGCCCCGGATCTGACCGGTCAGCTCGACGGCTGCCGCTGGAAGCGAAGCGAGGAGGAACGCCGAGGCCAGCATCAGCGACCACAGCGTCTTCAGCGCGCGGGTCTTCCAGGGAGAGCGCGCGGAATGGCGCGTGGAGGGGGGGGGATACGGCTGGAGCACGGGCGCCTCAACGGTCGGGCAGACGGCCCGGCCTAATCCGCTGTAACCCCGTGAGCAAGGCAGGTTTCGTCCGGGTCGCGGGTGAGGTTCCGGTTAGGAGGGCGGCCCGTCCGGAGGGAGCGCGCTCGCTCCCCTCGCCGCGATCGGGGTCGGAGGCACGGGTGCGGATCACGTCGTGGAACATCAACTCGGTGCGCGCTCGCTTGCATCGCCTGCCCGCCTTTCTCGACTCCCGCCGGCCCGACGTCCTGTGCCTGCAGGAGCTCAAGTGCGTGGCCGACGTCTTCCCACGCGAGGTGTTCGAGGAGCGCGGCTACCACCTCGCCATCAGCGGACAGAAGACCTACAACGGCGTCGCGGTGGCGTCGCTCCACCCCATCTCGTCCGTCACGGTCGGGTTCCCCCTCGCGGACGATCTCGAGGCCCGGGGCATCTGCGTACAGACCGCGGGACTCACGATCGCCAACGTCTATGTCGTGAACGGTCGCGCGGTGGGGCACGAAAAGTACCACCACAAGCTGCGCTGGCTCGACGGCCTGGTCGAGTGGAGCCGCGCGAATCTACCCGCCACCTCGCCCGCGATCCTGTGCGGAGACTTCAACGTCACGCCCGCCCCGCAGGACACCTGCGATCCCTCAAGGTGGGAGGGGCGCATCCTGTGCAGCGCTCCCGAGCGTCAGCGGCTCCAGGCGCTCCTCGATCTCGGCCTGACAGACGCCTGGCGGCACCTCCACCCCGATCGCACCGGCCCGCTGTCGTACACCTGGTGGGACTACCGAGGCGGGGGCTTCGAGCGCGGCAACGGTCTGCGCATCGACCACCACCTGATCACCGCGTCTGTGCGGGCGCGCCTGCGGGCCTGCGAGATCGATCGCTACGAGCGGATGGGTGAGAAGCCATCCGACCACGCGCCGATCACGCTGGTGCTGGCCGCGTCGTGAATCAGAGCGTGAATCAGAGCGTGTGAATCACGGGGACGAGAACACCAGATAGGCCCGCCCGGAGTTCTCTCCGCGCACGTCGCTCATCGGCACACCGAACAGCAGATCTTCACGCCCGTCACCGTCGACGTCTCCGGCGCTGGCGAGCACGCCGCCGGCCTCATCGCTGTCCTCCTGACCGAAGTAGACCACCGCTGCGTCCGCTGACGAAGAGGCGCCCTCCAGGTCACCGCCGAGCACGAGGTACGCCGCCCCCGTCGTGCCGGCCCCGGGCGCCCCCACCAGCAGGTCGTCCCGACCGTCACCGTCCATATCGCCCACGCCGCTCGCCGCCGTCCCCAGCGCGTCGCCCGCGCCCTGCCCGTCGATGGTCCTGCCGGCGTCGCCCAGCTCGATCGGGCCAGACGACACTCCGCTCCCCGACACCACATAGAGGCGCCCGGCAGACGACGCCGTCGCGTCATGCCCGACCGCTCCGATGAGCACGTCGTCGACGCCGTCGTCGTCGATGTCCCCGGCGCCGGCGATGGTCGAGCCGACGAGGTCGCCGTCCTCCGCCGCCACGAACACGGTCTCCGCGTCCACCACAGAGCGATCGCCGCTGTCCGCCAGCTCCCAACCGACGAACAGGTAGACCCGCCCCGTGCCCTGCCCCCCGACATCGGTGCCGAAGCCCGGCGCGCCGATGAAGACCTCGCTCAGGCCGTCGCCGTCGATGTCGAGATCGCCGAGGATGGACGTGCCGGCAGAGTCGCCGCCTTCCTGGCCCCAGAAGTTGGTGTGGGAGTTCTGCAGCGCGATGGTCTCGCCGTCCAGGATCTGGTTGCCGTAGATCAGGTACACCCGCCCCGAGTCATCCGCCGCTCCGTAGAAATGCGGCGCCGCCACCCGCGCATCCCGGACGCCGTCGCCGTCGACGTCTCCGGCCGCCGCCACGGCCGTCCCGGAGCGCTCTCCGGAGAACGAGCCCAGCATGGCGACGTCGGCGTTCTCGAGATCGAACGAGCCGGTGTATCCGCCACCGAACATCACGTAGGCGCCGCCAGCGCCGAGACCGGTTCCATCGAAGTACGGCGCTCCGATGAGGAACTCCGCGGCGCCATCGCCGTCCAGATCGCCCAACCCGGCGACGGACCACCCCGCGCCGTCCTCTGGCTCCTCCGCGTAGAACTCGGCGTCGCAGTCATTGAGATCGAGGGGGGTCGCGCCGATTCCAGCGCCATACAGCAAATAGACCGTCCCGCCGTCCTCGCCCCCGAAGTCGTTGCCCGTCGCGCTGATCAGCACGTCGTCGAGCCCGTCGCCGTCGATGTCGCCTGGCCCCGCCACCGCGTAGCCGGCCAGATCTCCATCGCGCTCCCCCATCAGGTGGATGTCGGCGGCCGCCAGGGTCAGTGTATCGGGCAACCCGATCTGGGCGGTGCTGGGCAGACCCTCCTCGATGCCGTCGTGGGCGAAGGCCGAGCAGACCCACGCCTGCCCTGGATCCGTGTCGCTGCCCGGGACCGTGTCATCATCCCAGACCGCGCTCTCGGGTCCCGCCCACGTCTCGCCAGCCTCGTAGGGTTCACCGTCGACCGTCCACCCCATCCGATAGGTCAAGCTGTCATGATCCGGATCCTCCGGCTCGGCGGTGATCTGGCACTGGAACGCCTCCCGGCCCGCGGGCTGGGGGGGAGTGAGGGTCAGTCCGGGGGGCGGGGGTGGGGTGTGCACCACCGCCACCGGCATGGAGCCGCTCTCGGCGCTCTCCTGACCATCGGTCACCGTGACCCCGACATGCACCATGTCGCCGCGCTCGAAGTGCATCCCGCTCAGGCTGTCGCCGCTCCCGGTCTGGAGCAGATCGCCGTTGACGAACCAGTCGAAGCTCATCTCCAGCGCGTCGCCGTCCGGGTCTGACGCAACCACGCTGGCGGTGATGACGTCGAGCGTTGATGGGCTCTGCGGAGCCAGCATCACGGACGACACGACCGGAGCCTGATTTCCCGTCGTCGCGCTACCCTGACCTGTGTCCGTCGCCCGGGGCTCGTCGGTGATGAACGTGCAGCCCACCAGCCAGCAACCCAGAAAGTGAGGCCATCGGCGAACCATGGGAGATCCCCTGCTCGAGTCAGATCGGCTCTTATCCAATTCGGCTCCATCAGATCTGTTCAAACCGGCGGCGAAGCCTCGCCACACGAGCTGGCGATCCCACCACCTCGCCCCGCGGCGCTCCCTCAACATCGGACGACTACCCGAGCATCTCCGCCCGACGTCCGCGGCGTTCGCGGATCTGTGGGCGCTGCATCCCCAGGCCTTTCATGTGGTGCGGATGTTCGGCCGGCAGATCCCCACCCCGCGGTGGCAGCAGGCCTACGGCCGCGACTACCGTTACTCGGGGAGCGTCAACCGCGCGCTCCCCCTGCCGCCGGCGCTGGCGCCGCTGCTCGAGTGGGCTCGGTCTCGCTGCGATCCCCGCCTCAACAGCGCGCTGGTGAACTGGTACGACCGCGCGTCGGGCCACTACATCGGACGCCATCGCGACGCGGAGACCGGGCGCGTCCCGGGCTCCGAGATCGTGGCGATCTCGCTCGGGCACCGCGCGGTGCTGCGGCTCCGTCCGGCGAAGGGGCGCGGATTCAGCGACATCCCGCTGGCTGACGGAGATGTCTACCGCATCCCCTGGGAGACCAACCGGGCGTTCACGCATGAAATCCCTCCCCTCAAGACGGAGTCCCACGGTCTCGAGACGGGGAACCCGGGACGCCGGATCTCGGTGACGTTCAGGGCCTTCGTTGGGTTAGCAGGCCGGTCTGGAGGCCCGAGATGAAACTGACCGGCCGGATCCTGACGCTGACCGATGACCCCGGGCAGATCACGGCGCAGCTGGGCGGCACGCCGCTGGCCCAGCCCCCCCACGAACAGGAGCTGCACTACGGCGTCAACACCGACGCGATGATCTCCGGGCGGGCCTGCACCCTGGGCTACACCCCCGAGATCCTGGGCCCGTACTTCCTGGAGAATTTCAAGGAGGTCGTCAGCAAGGACGGCGTGCGCGAGGGAGGGTTCCAGGTGGTCGTCGGGGGCGACGCCTACGGCTCGGGCTCCAGCCGCGAGGTGGCCGTGGTCGCGCACCGCGGCGCGGGGATCGAGCTGGTCGTGGCGCGGAGCTTCCAGCGGATCTTCCAGGAGAACATGGTCTACTCAGGCCTGCCCTTCACCACCGACATGACGGTGCCCGCGCGACTCGCCGCCGGTGAAGACATCGACATCGCCGCTCTCCAGGCCGACCTCCCGGCGTTCTTTGCGCAGGTCGCGCGGGCCGGCGGGTTGCTGGCCTACGGGCAGGCGTGGCTGCGAGGAGAGACGACCCCCTGGTACGACACCACCCGCGAGCGACGCCCCCTGAACGTGGTCGAGAAGCTCATCGCCCGGCAGACCTGGGTGGGCGGGCACGGCGGCGAGGCGTCGTTCGGCATCGCCGACGTGCGGGCGGGCGATCAGGTGCTCTGCCGCGTCGCGTTCCGCGGGATGCACGAGTACACCGCCGGCATGTGCATGGCCCTGTACGAAGACGCCTTCGGACAGGCGCCGGTGGCCGATCCCGATCAGGTGGCGTGCTTCGAGGACCACTTCGTGCTGATCGACCAGCCGTCCGTCCCCGACGCCGTGAAGAGCTCGCGGCTGGCGCCGGCCCGGAGGCTGGCCGCGGAGATGGTCGACGCCTGCGATCGCTACGGCCTGCGCCTGCACGGCCCCGGTCGCTCCCATCGCCCCGGCGTGTGCCACCGGGTGGTCGTCGAGGACTACGCGAGGCCCGGTGACATCGTGGTGCTCACCGACTCCCACTCGCCCACCGCGGGGGTGCTCAACACCTTCGCCTTCGGCGTGGGCTCGACCGCGATGACCTTCGCGCTGCGCACCGGCCTCATCCCGGTGACGGTGCCCCGGGTGGTGCGGATCGTCGTCACCGGCCAGCCCCGCGGGGGGGTCTCGCCCAAGGATCTCATCCTGCACCTGATCGGCGATCCGTACTTCCGACAGGAGCGCTGGCGCACCTCGCCCACGGACACCTGCGTGATCCAGCTCGGCGGCCCCGGACTCGACCACTGGAACGTCGACGAGCTGAGCGTGCTCACCAACATGACGGTCGAGGGCGGACTGATGACCGGCGTCGTCGAGGCGTGCGGCCCGGTGCGCCGGTTCCTGCAGGAGCGGCGGGGCACCGA
Source organism: uncultured Enterobacterales bacterium (assembly GCA_964464515.1). Classification (GTDB taxonomy): domain Bacteria; phylum Myxococcota_A; class UBA796; order UBA796; family UBA2385; genus CAYXGP01. Next base: position 19,300 of record CAYXGP010000097.1, on the reverse strand, counting down.
CTTCGCAGACCGCGTCGTGACCCCGGACGCTGGCGCCTGCTACGCGCACACCATCGGCGTCGACCTGGGCAAGGTCCCGCTGACGGTCGCCACGCCCGGCGACTCCCGCAACCGCCGGCCGCTGTCGGAGGTAGGCGACGTGCCGATCCACAACGTGGTGATCGCCTCGTGCACGGGCGGCTCGCTGACGGACCTGCGGGCGGCCGCGGAGGTGCTGGAGCGCCGCGAGCTGGCCGACGGGGTGCGCCTCACGGTCACTCCCTCGTCGCAGACAGTCGCCGAGGCCGCAGAGGCGGAGGGACTGCTGGCGCTGTTCCGGGAGCGCGGAGCCGTCGTGAGCCCGCCCGGCTGCGGGAGCTGCATCGGAAACGGTCCCGGGGTTCCGCACCCCGGCGAGACCACCGCGTCCACCACCAACCGCAACTTCGATCGACGCATGGGCGCGCCGGGGCCGGTCTACCTGGTCTCTCCGGCGGTCGCTGCGGCCTCGGCGGTGGCCGGACGGCTGGCCGATCCGCGGGATCTCTGACCCTGCGAGCTCCCGCGCTCTCTCCCCGTCTGCGCGCGATCGCCGCGGCGGTGCTGCCCGGCCGACCGATGGCGGACATCGGCACCGACCACTGCGCGCTGCCGGTGGCGCTGGTGCGCAGCGGCGCCGTGCCGTCGGCGGTGGCCGTCGATCGGCAGCCCGGTCCCCTGGCGGTGGCGAGACGCGCCGCGCGCGGCCTCCCGATCGACGTGCGCCTGGCGAACGGACTGCGCGGACTGACGCCCGGTGAGGTCGACACGGTGGTCATCGCGGGGATGGGTGGGCATCGAATCTGTCGAATCATCGGTGACGCCACCTGGCCGCGGAGGCTGGTGCTCCAGCCGCGAACAGACGCCCCCCACGTCCGCGCTACCCTGCAAGACAGAGGGTGGTCGCTGGTCGAAGAGCAGATAACGACGGAGCGGACGCGATTCGCGGTCGTGTTGGTCTACGAGCGTGCGCCGCCGTTGAACGCGGCTCGTTGGGGCGAGGACGATCTCGCGCTGGGTCCGCTCCTGCGCCGCGAGCGCTCGGAGGTGTTCAACCGCTGGCTCCGCGAGGAGGCGGCCCGGCTGGACCACGAGATCAGGCTGGCTGGCGCTGAAGCGAGCGAGCAACAGCGCGCCGGCCTGCGACGTGTCCGCCGCGAGCTGGAAGGGCCGTGCCGGGAGAGGACATGCGCACCACCCTGATCACCCCTCCCCTGGTCCAACTCAACACGCCGTACCCGGCGACCGCGTACCTCGGCCGGGCCCTGCGCGAGGCGGGGCTGCCCTGCACACAGCGCGATCTTGGCATCGAGCTGGTCCACCGGGTCTTCTCGGCGAGCGGACTGCGCGCGATCTTCGACGCCGCCGAGGCCGCCGATGGCCCCCTCCCCCCGGAAGCCTGGAAGGTGCTGGCCCAGCGGCGACGCTATGAAGCGACCATCGACGCGATGATCGCCTATCTCCGCGGCGACGATCGCGGATTCGCGCCCCGGCTGCGACTCGGCGGCGGCCTCCCCATCGGACCCCGCGCGCAGCGCGCCAAGGCCCGCGGGCTTCCCCCGGGAGACGACGCCGCCCGCCTGATGGCGACCCACACCCTGGCGGATCTGGTCGACCTCATCGCCCACTGCATCGACCCCGGCTTCTCGCTGTCGCGGTACCAGCACCACCTGGCGGTCGGTCCTGTCTCCTTCGACCCGATCGCGGCGCGCCTCGAACAGACGACCCTCATCGACGCGATGTTGGACGATCTCGCCGACGCGGTGATCGCAGACAGTCCCGATCTGTTGGGTGTGACGGTCCCCTTCCCCGGGACGCTGTACGCGGCGCTGCGGATCGGCCGCCGCGCCCGCGCCGCGGGGATCCCGGTGCTGATGGGGGGCGGCTACGTGAACACCGAGCTCCGTGAGGTGTCCGAGCCCCGGCTGTGGGACTGCGTGGATGCGCTCACCCATGACGACGGCGAGGGTCCGCTGCTGGCTTGGATCGAGCACGCCGCGGGAGGGGCCGACAGCCGCCACCGCACCCGCACGCGGAAGGGATCGCTCGATCGCCCCGCTCCGTCTCGACACTTCGTCCCGGCGGCCTGGTACGGCGACCTCGATCTGTCACGGTATCTGCAGGTTCTGGACACGACCAACCCAGCGCACCGCCTGTGGTCGGACGGGCGCTGGAACAAGATCACCCTCGCCCACGGCTGCTACTGGCGGCGCTGCGCCTTCTGCGACGTGAGCCTCGACTACATCTCGCGGTTCGAGCCCGCCCGGATCACCACGCTGGTCGATCAGATGTCCGAGCTGATCGAGGTCACGGGGCATCGGGGGTTTCACTTCACCGACGAGGCTGCGCCGCCTCGGCTGCTGCGGGACCTGGCGCTGGAGATCCTCCGCCGCGACCTCGCGGTGACGCTGTGGGGCAACATCCGGTTCGAGCGGGCGTTCACCCCCGATCTATGCAGACTCCTCGCCGCCGCCGGCCTGGTCGCGGTGACCGGCGGCCTGGAGGTCGCCAGCGACCGCCTCCTGCGCGCGATGGACAAGGGGATCACCGTGAAGCAGGCCGCGCGGGCCAGCCAGGCGTTTCAGCAGGCCGGCGTGCGGGTACACGCCTACCTGATGTATGGGTTCCCCACCCAGACCGACGCGGAGACCGTCGACTCGATGGAGGTGGTCCGCCAGATGTTCGCCGCCGGGGTGATCGACTCGGCGTTCTGGCACCGGTTTGTGCTGACACGCCACTCACCGGTGGCGCGGGATCCGGAGCGGTTCGGGGTGGTGGTGCCGCCCGCCCCATCCGGGTTCGCGCTGAACGATCTGCCCCACCGCGACCCAACCGGCGGAGAACACGATCGGTTCGACCGCCCGCTCGAGGTGTCTTTGGCGGCGTGGATGGCGGGGACGGGGCTCGACCGCTCGGTGGCGAGCTGGTTCGACGCGCCGGTCCCCTCCCCCACCGCGCCGCCCGATCTCATCGCGCGGTCCCTGGGAGCGCGGCCGGCACCCCTCGCGGACAAGCGGCGGCTGATCTGGCTCGGCGGCGCCGTCCTGGACGCGGGCGACGGGCTGGAGATCCACCACGAGGGCGGCCCCACGCTCCTGCGCGGCCGTCCGATCGAGCTGGACTGGATCACGGAGGTGCTGGAAGCGGCGTCCCCCGCAGAGGCGCTCCTGTTCGCGGACGCGCGCGACGCCTTCCCCGGGGACTGGCGGCGGTTCCGGTCTCGCTGGCGGCGACTGCGCGCGGCCGGGCTGGTCGGCGTGTAGTGGATTGACGCTCCCCCTGTGGGGACGTAGGTAGGGCCTCTCCCCGGTGCCGCCATGTCCCTCCGCGACCAGCTCCTCAAAGCGAAGCTCATCGACAAGAAGCAGCACCGCCGCGCCAACACCCAGCTCAAGCGCAAGCGCCGGAAGTCGCAGGCCAAGCGACGCTCCCGCAAGGACATCACCGCTGAGCAGACCCGCGAGGAGACGGCGCATCGGGAGGCCGAGTTGGCGCAGCGGCTCGCCGAGAAGCAGGCCCGTGACGCCCTCAAGGCCGCCGCCGAGAAGATCCGCCTCGTGGGGAACCTGCTACGGAGCTACAGCCGGCGGGTGCAGCGCGGACCGCTGCCGTTCTACCACCTCGCGCCGGACCGCGTACACATCCAGCGCCTGTGGCTGCGGGAGTCGGCCGGGTGGGACCTGCGGGGCGGTCGCCTGGCGATCGGCTGGCTGGGTGACGATCCGGAGGAGCCGGAGATCGTGCTGCTGGCCGCCGAGGCGGCGCGGCGCATCCAGCGCCATGAACCAGACCGGATCCTGTTCCTCAACGACGGCCCGCCGCCGGCTGATGATCCGGCGGAGAAGCTCCACCCGTTCAATCCCCCCCCGCAGCGGGGGCGTCGCTGACCGCCCTCACCACGTCCGCGGCACCGCCTTGGGATTCGGCGCCGCCAGTCTCTTCGTCCGCCAGCGCACCAGGGGCAGCCGCCCTCTGTGTACCAGCGCCCCCGCCAGTCTCCGCAGCCCCCGCCTGTCCGGGCGCTCCCGCAGGCGCGCCAGCACCGCGCGGGTCTGTCCCGCAGAGTGCGTCGATCGCAGCAGCGCCTTCGCGGCCCCATAGAACGCCGGGGGATACGGCGCCTCGAACAGCGGCCGGTTCTCCATCGATCCCGACCAGTGGGCGTCGCGCATGGAGTCTCGCACGCGCGCATGAAACGGTGTACCCGGGAGCGGATAGCTGACGCTCACGCCGATCTCGTCCGGCGCGAGTCTCCGGATCATGTCCACCGTGGCCATCACGTCGTCCACCGACTCTCCGGGATACCCGAGCTGCAGAAACAGCCCCACCGCTATCCCATGGTCGCGGAGGTGCCCGACCGCCGCCGTGACGTCCGCGACGGAGCACTCCTTGTCCATCGCCCGCAGCACGCTGTCCGATCCGCTCTCTGCGCCGAGCCACACCTGTCTGCACCCGGTCGCCGCGAGATCCGCGACGTACCGCCCCGAGGCCAGAAGATCTGGGCGGGAGAGGCACCGATACGGAGTCACTGCCCCGCCTGATGAGCCTGCACCGTCCAATGCAGAACGAAACGCCGACAGCCACTCCGGCTTCAGGGCGAAGATGTCGTCGGTGAACCACAGCCGGTCCGGCCGGACCGTTCGGCGCAGAGTCGCGATCTCCGCGGCCACGCGCTCGGGGCTGCGCGCATTGTACGACCGGCCCCAGGTTGGCTTTGCGCACCAATTACAGCGGTACGGGCACCCCCTGGCGGTCCAGACGTTCAGCTCCCAGGCGCCGTGTCGGCGTCGCCACATGCGCGCGTAGGGGGAGAGATCGATGTCGCCGCGATCGGCGTCGGGCAGCGCGTCGAGATCGGCCGGCGCGGCGGCCCGTCCTCCCGCGCCGCGCTCGCCGTGGATCCCCTGAATGTCCGAGCGACCTGCGAGCCAGTCTGCCAGGACCGCAGAGACGTCGCCGACGACGGCCGCGGCGGCGCCCGCGCCCCGGTAGAGGTCGGGGTGATCCGAGACGTCGGGGCCGCTGACCAGCACCGGAACGCCCGCGGCGCGTGCAGCCCGGATCATCTCCAGGGTCGCGTCTCGGATGCCACTCAGGCACTGCTTCATCGGCACCGCGTGGTCATCACCGCAGATCGCCACCCGACCCACGCTGACCTGCTCCAGGACGCCGCCGAACTCGCTGGCGTCGCGCCGAAACGTGCGGTCGTGGACCCGCACGTCGTGGCCCGCAGCGCGCGCCGTCGCCGCCGCGACGAGCGTCGCAAGCGGGGGGTAGGGGCGCCCGAGCGCGGCCTCCATCGGATCCAGCGCGAGGTGGTACGGGTGCGTGACGAGCGTGGTGGAGATGGCGGCTCCTCCGGGGGTCCTTTAATCGGGCGTGCGCGTCAGCAGGTGTTGCACGTTGCGGACCATCGATCGCAGTGCGCCCGCCTCGACGACGTCCGTCCGCCCCAGCATGCGCGTCAGGAGTCCCCGCACCTGCTGTGCAGGGCGCCCGCGCAGGTAGCCCGCCTGCAACAGCAGACCCATCGCGTCGTCGATCAGCGCCGCCTGCAGACCGATCGGAACCGCCACATCGGGGGCCGACGGCCCGCGCGGCCCGTCGCCCGCGCGCAGCGCCGCGCAACACACCGTCACCGCCTGCGCCAGGTTGAGAGATCCTCGCTCGCTGGTGGGCAGCCGCAGCAGCGCCTGACACATGCCCAGATCGTCGTTGCTCAGCCCGCTGTCTTCGGGGCCGAACAGCAACGCGGTGGGTCCGGGCGCGCCCAGCACCGCCGAGACCAGCTCAGCGGGTCCCCAGATCGGCCACTCCCATCGGCGTCGCCGCCGGGTGGTCCCGATCACGCGGGTGCTGTCGGCCACCGCCGCAGCCACCGTCGCGGTGATCGTCGCCCCGTCGATGACGTCGGTCGCGCCCGGCGCCGCCCAGCGCGCGACCTCCGGATCGAAGGCCGCCGGCGCCACCAGGGTGAGGCCGCCGATCCCGTGGTTGGCGATCGCCCGCGCGACCACGCCGACGTTCTTCGGCTGACGGGGCCGCACCAGAACGATCCGTACCTGCTCCAACGGACCCATCGCTCAGGTCCCGAACAGGTTCTTGAACCACCCCATCACGGTGTTCAGCATCCCGGCCTTCTCGGCCGGCGCAGCGGAGGGCTCCCGTTCCCGCGCGACCACCGGACCTGCCATCGGCGGCTCTGCGACCGGCGCGCGCTCCGGCTGCGAGAGGCCGCCCAGTCCGCCGCCCTCGTGCGACGGGACCAGCGTGGGTGTCGGCGGAGCAGCCAGCGAGGGCGTGGGCATCACCAGCGGCATCGGCGGGGGCGTCGGGCCCTGCTCGGTGGGGGCCGTCTCGGCGTCATCGGCGGGCGCGGCGGGGCGAACCTCGGGGATCCGGACCCGGGGCTGCGCGGGGGCCTCCGGCGTCCTGGGCCGCGACGAGCGCCGCGGCCGCAGCGTGGAGGTCACGCTCTGCCCGGTCGCGACGTCGACACCGGTGAGGTTGAGGATGCTCTCTGCGTCCAGCTCGAACGTCACCTCGATCTGCACGCCCTTCTTGCTGGCCGGGCGTATCCCCGAGAACACGAAGGTGCCCAGCAGCTCGTTCTCAGCCACCAGCTTGCTCTCGCCCTGGTAGATGCGCAGGACGATCGATCGCTGGTTGTCCTTGGAGGTGGTGAGCGTGCGCACGCGCGACGCCGGCAGGCGCTCGTTCTTCTGGAACAGCGCGTGCATCGTGCCGTCGGTCTTCGTGATGCCGATGGCGAGGGGGAGCACGTCCAGCAGCGTGACACCCACGTCCGGCGGGTCAGAGAGCGACTGCGCCATGATGGCCGCGCCGATGCCCACAGCCTCGTCGGGGTGCACGCCGCGGCAGGGCGGCTTGCCGATGAAGGCCTCGACGTGCGATCGCACCAGCGGCATTCGCGACTGCCCGCCGACCAGCAGCACCTCGTCGATCTCCTCGGGGTTGGTGCCCGCCTCGAACAGGATGCGCCGGCAGATGTCGATGGAGCGCTCGACCAGATCGGTCGTCATCCCGTCCAGCTCAGCGCGCGAGAGCATCATCTCGAGGCCCACCGGACCCCCGTCCGACTGCGCGACGTAGGGCAGGAAGATGCGGGTCTCGTCGCGCTGGGACAGCTCGATCTTGGCGTTCTCGGCGGCGTCGCGGACGCGCTGCAGGGCTGTGGGGTCGGCGTTGAGATCGAGGCCGAGGTGCTCGCGGGCATACGCCAGGATGTGTCCGACGAGTCGCGCGTCGAAGTCGACGCCGCCCAGGAAGGTGTCCCCGCCGGTGGCGATGACCTCGAAGACGCGATCGCGGATGTCGATGACGGAGACGTCGAAGGTGCCGCCGCCCATGTCGTAGACCACGACCCGCTGCGACAGCTCCCGCCCCAGCCCATAGGCCAGCGCCGCCGCCGTGGGCTCGTTGATGATGCGCAGCACCTTGAGATCCGCGAGACCGCCGGCGCGCCGGACCGCCTGGCGCTGGCGATCGTTGAAGTAGGCGGGCACGGTGATCACGGCCTGATCGACGGCTTCTCCGAGCGACCCCTGCGCGACCTCGCGGATGCGGGTGAGGATGGCTGCGGAGATCTCCTCGAGCGTGTAGAGACGATCGCGGACGCGGACGAGCACCTCATCCTCGGCGTCCGCCACCACCTCGTAGCTGAACAGCTCGCGCATCCGCCCGATGATGTGGTGGTCGGGGCTGCGGCCGACGAGCCGCTTGCCGGCGATGACGGTGTTCTCGGGGTTGAGCTGCGCCTGCCGCTTGGCCTCGCGCCCCACGAGCTGGTTGCCCTCGGCGTCGACCGCGAACACAGAGGGGATGGTCCCCTCGCCGCCCTTGTGGGTGAGGACCTGCGGGCGTCCGCCGCGCACCACAGCGCCGCAGCTGTTGGTGGTGCCGAGATCGATGCCGATCGCCCTGGCCATCGTGGGCTCCACCCTCGGTGAACGTCGGATCTAACCCTCCACCCGGATTCTGGGTACCCGAGGGACGATCCCGTGCAGACGTCAGCGATCTCGCCTGATCTGAACCTCGAGGATCGTGCGGTCGTCAGCGCGGGCGACGATCAGCGCATACCGCCCGCAGCGCGCCTGATCGCCCACATCCGGGATGCGACCGAGCTGCCAGAGTACATACCCGGCGACCGTCTCGAAGTCTCCGTCGGGCAGCGCCAGTCCCGTCTCGCCCTCGATGTGCTCACGCTCGGCGCGACCGGAGGCCATCCACTCCCGCTTGCTGGTGCGCCGCACCAGGGCCCGCTTCGGATCCGACTCGTCCTCGATGTCGCCGACGATCTCCTCCAGGAGATCCTCCACGGTGATCAGCCCCACCGCGCCTCCGTACTCGTCCACAGCCACCGCCATCCGCTGCTGATCGAGGCGCATCTGGGTGAGCAGGTCGTCGATGCGCTTGGTCTCGGGCACGAACAGCACAGGCCGCGACACGTCCATCACGGGGCGGCTCCAGTCTCCCTCCTCCACCAGATCCTGGTGTCGCACCAGGTGGGAGATCCGATCGATCCGCCTGTCGAACACCGGCAGCCGCGAGTGGCCGCTGGAGATGATCGCCGCCGCAGCCTCCGCGCATGTGGCGGTGTCCGGTACCCCCGTCACCTCGATGAGCGGCACCATCGCGTCGCGCACCACCCCGTCTGTGAAGGCGAACACCCGCTTGATGAGCTGCTGCTCGGCGGGGGTGACGTCGGCTGTCTGCGCCTGCTCCAGCAGCAGCCGCAGCTCGCCTCGGGTCATCGCGTGCTGCTCGGGGTCTGCGCCCCACGACAGCAGCCGCGTGAGCAGCTCGATCGCCCACAGCAGCGGAGCCAGCACGAACACCACCAGCCGCAGGGGGAAGACGATGACTGTCGCCAGGCGATCGGCGTGGTGCTGGTAGACCGCCTTCGGCACCATCTCGCCGATCGTCAGCGTGAACGGAAAGACCAGCAGCGCCGCCGCCGCCGAAGGCAGGCCGAAGTGGTGGTGCACCATGCTCGCGCCCACCGTCCCCGCGGTGATCGTGCAGAGGTTCGTGCCGACCAGGCAGGCCCCGAGGAGCATCGCGGGCCGATCGAGCAGGTTCAGCGCCAGGCGCGCCCCGCGCGAGCCGGCCTCGGCGGCGCCCCGTAGCTTGAAGCGGTCGGCCGAGACCAGCGCGATCTCGCTCCCCGAGAAGAACCCCTCGAACAAGAAGCAGAGGGCAAGAACTCCCAGAGCGACGACGGTGCTCAACGCGCCTCCCGCTTCACCAGCAGCTCCTCGAGCCGGTTGCCCGCGAGACGCGCGACCTCGATCGTGGCGCCGTCCCAGGTGAGCGTCGTGCCCGGCGCGGGGATCTCCCCAAGCTGCGACAGCACGAATCCGCCGATCGTGCTGAAATTTCCGCTGGGTAACGCCATCTCGAAGCGCCGCGCGAAGTCGTCGGCGTCCATGCTCGCCCGCACCGCGAACTCACCCTCGCCGACCCGCACCACCTCCGTGTCGGCGTCTTCGCCCACGTCCAGCAGCTCACCGACCAGCTCCGAGAGGAGGTCGTCCAGCGTCACCAGGCCCACGAAGGCTCCGTGCTCGTCGACGATCATCGCCAGGTGAAGCCGCTGTTGGCGGAACTCGCGGAGCAGGGAAGACGCGGGCTTGCTGGTGGGGATGAACCGCGGGGGCACCAGGACACTCCTCAGCTCATCAGAGGTCGGGTCCGGGCCGCCCTCCTGGATCCGCTGGAGGAACGGCATCAGCTTCTTGACGACCAGCACGCCGATCACCCGATCGGGGCGCCCCTCCCAGATCGGCACCCGCGAGAACCCCGCCGAACGGATGCGGGCGAGCAGATCGCCCCAGGGGGTCTCCAGATCGAGCGAGAAGATATCCAGCCGCGGCGTCATCAGCCGATGCACCGTGAGGTCGCCGAACTCGAAGACGTTGTGGAGCATCTCCTGCTCCATGGGCCGAATGGAGCCCTCCATCCGGCCGCGATCGATGAGATCCCGGAGCTGCGCCTCGTGGATGGCGTGCTCGGTGGGGCCGGCCGTGCCGCCGGTCATCTCTACGAAGAAGTCCGCGATGCGGATCAGCAGGCGGCGGAGCGGCTGGTTGACGCGGCTGAAGACCTCCAGCGGCGGCGCGACCAGGGCGGACACGCGGCGGTTCCAGCGCAGCCCGATGACCTTTGGGATGACCTCCCCGGCGACCAGCAGGACGGGGGTGAGCACCAGCACGTTCACCCACGGCCAGTCGGGAACGAGCGCCAGCACCAACCCTGCCGTGACCGTGGAGAGCGTGACGTTGGCCAGCTCGTTTCCGATGAGCAGCGACGCCAGCGCCCGCCGCGGTCGCGAGACCAGCGCCTCGACCTGCTCGTTGCCGCCGTCCATCAGCGCCTGGCGATCGAGCGGCTGGAGGCTGAACAGGGCGGTCTCGGAGCCGCTGAAGAACCCCGAGCAGCACAGCAGCAGGGCGGCCGCCACCACCGACGGCCAGATCAGCGCGGGCTCCGGCTCGGTGATCCCCGCCGCCTCGGCTTCTCGGATCAGCACCACGATGCCCGACAGCAACAGGAGCGTGCGGCGTCCTGTCATCGCGACCCGCGGAAGTGGCGAAAGCGGGGGGCGGGCCATTCACCCCGCGAGAGGCGCGCACCTCCCTCGGCGGTGATCCGGCCGATCTCGGTCACCGTCACCCCCTCCTGCGCCGCCAGATCCCGCACTGCGTCGGCGGCGGAGGGCGGCGCCGTGAACAACAGCTCATAGTCGTCGCCGAACGCCACCTGGAGCGCCAGACGCTCCGGATCCGCGCCCAGGGCGGCGGTGACGGGCAGGCGCCGCGGATCGACCGCAGCCCCCACGCCGCTCGCAGCGCACAGCCGCGGCAGATCCGTCGCCAGCCCATCTGAGACGTCCATCATCGCGGTGACCGGGAGCGCGGCGAGGCCAGCGCCGAAGGCCACGGGCGGCGTGGGCCGACGCAGCGCCGCCAGTCCATCGGGATCGTCCCGATAGAACCCGAGCGCCGCACGCCCCGGACAGCCGGTCACCCACAGCGCATCGCCCACCCGCGCCCCCGAGCGTGGGATCGGGCGCGTGCAGGTTCCGCCCATCGAGATCCCCACGCTGCACAGACCGGGTGAGCGCGTGGTGTCACCGCCGACCAGGGCGATCCCCCAGCGATCGAGCGCCGCGTGAAGGCCGCGGGCGAACCCCTCCACCCAGTCACCGCAGACCGGCGCGGGCAGGCTCAGAGCCAGCAGCGCCCAGGTGGGGCGCCCGCCCATGGCGGCGATATCAGAGGCGTTCACCGCGACAGCCTTCCAGCCGACGTCCTCGGCAGACAGACGCTTGTCCCAGTGGACCCCCTCCACGAGGGTGTCGCAGGTCAGCGCCATCCCACCCGAGGCGGGCGTATCAGGGCCGGTTCCACCTGATGAGGCGGCATCAGCGCCTGCTTCATCCGCAGATAATGCCGTAGCAAGGACCGCGGCGTCATCGCCGATGTCGATGAGTGGGGGCTCCGTGGGGCTCCGTCGAGGAGCGAGGAGCCGGGATATCACGCCTTGTTCGTCGTCGGTCATCGCTGCTGTAGGTGGATCATACCACGCGGCGCACCCACAGGGGACATCGCGGCGTGATCAGGGCTCCGGCTCAGGCTCCTCGGGCGGCAACCACGGCGTGATCGCCTCTCCGTCGATGGTCAACACCAGCAGGTCGCGATCGACCTCGCGATCTTCGCCGAAGCCCTTCCCGCCGGCCACCGGCGGATCGAGCCGCGACATGCTCAGCTCCGCGCGGACGGCGTCGCGATCCGTGCCGCCAGCGATCACCGCGCCGGAGAGCAGGTGTACGGCGTCCCACGTGAGCGCGTCGATGACGCCTGGCGGCCGGCCGAAGGCGGTCTGGTAGTCCGCCACGAACCGCTGCACCGGCTCCCGCGACGAGGAGACCAGGAAGGTGTCGACGAACGTGGCGTCCTGCACATACGTCCCGCCCGCCTCCACGATGCGCGCGTCGTTCCATCCGTTGAGGCCGAACAGGGCCACCGGCTCGGCGTCGCGATAGGGCTGGAAGTCGCCCACCGGAAATTCCTCGTAGGCCAGCGACGAGGCCACCAGCGCCACCCGGCGCCACGAGTCGGGTAGGAAGATCGCCTCGAAGTCGATGATCGGCGGGAGCATCATCTTGGAGGTGTCGGCCTTGGGATCGGCCTTGATCGCGTCCCGCTTCAACTTCCAGAACTCGGCCTTCCGCGCCTCGTAGTCCTTCTGACCGAGACGCTGAGCCGGCTGGAGGAAGTCCGTGGCGGCAGGATCGTAGCTCTCGACCCGCACGACCATCCCGCCGCGCTTCTCGACCCCCGTGGCGAACAGATCGCGGGTGGTCTGTCCGTAGGAGCTGTCGGGGTAGAGCACCGCGAAGCGCTGGAGTCCCAGCGTGGTCATCGCGTGCTCGAGCAGCGCCTCGACCTGGACACCGAGAGGCAGGAAGCCGCGGTAGACGTAGGGCCCGGCGGCCGTCGGGTCCTGCGACTGCGACAGCGCGAGCATCGTCACGCCCATCGCCTGCGCGGTCTCGGCCGCAGGCATGACGTGGTCCTTGAGGATGGGACCGAGCAGCGCCATGCAGCCGTGCTCCAGCACGAGCGCCTCCGCCCCCGCGACGACGTCGACCTCCTCGGAGCCGGTGTCGAACCAGATCAAGTCCAGCTGCCCGCCGAGACGATCGTTGGCGAGCTCGATGACCTGCTTGAGCTGCTCACCCACCGGGCCATACGGTCCGGAGCGCGGAAGGAGCACGCCGACCCGACCGGGGTGGGAGGGATCCCCGGCCTCCGCGCGGAGCACCATGTAGCTCATCTCCCGCGCGTACTCGCTCTCGGGCCACAGCTCGGCGAAGCGCTGCCCGTCGGTGATCACCGCCGCGTGCTCGCCCCGGGCGAGGGCCTGGCGCGCGCGCTCCACGGCGCGCTGCTCCTCCGAGACGGGCGGCGCCGACACCGCGACCTCGACCGGGGTGCTGCGATCGTCCGAGAGCAGGCTGGCGCGGACCCGCGCCTCCACCGCAGAATCAGAGGCGGCGTAGGCGACAGCCTTGCGCACGAGGTCGCGGGTCTTTCCCGTCGCGCTGCCCTCGCGCTGGGCGACGAGCGCCAGGATGCGGTAGCGATCGGCGTTGAGGGTGTCGGGGACGCCGCGATCTCCGCCCAGCTGCAGCATCGCCAGGGTGTTTCCGGACAGCGACGTCTCGGCATCGATCACCGCCATGCCCAGCCGCGCCACCTCGTTGAGGGGGTGCCCGGGGTACTCGGTCGCCGCCTGCTCGAACCACCGCCGCGACATCGCGGTGTCGCCCGCGAGGCGCCGCTGCTCACCGGCCTGGACCATCGCCCACGGGCGATCCGCAGACTTTGGATCGGCGGCGATCGCAGACTCGACGTAGGCGATGGCCGCCATCCGATCGGTCTGCGCCATCTGCTGCACGGTGGTGACCAGCTCGGGCGGACGGAGCTGCGGCCGTCGCGCGGCGCAATTGGCGAGGGCCAGCACGAGGCCGACGCAGGCGAGGCGATTGGACATGGAGGGCTCCTTCGACGCGGCCGACCGTCAGTGTTCTGGGACGGCCTCAACTCCGCTCGGCCAGAATGCGCTCATACTCGCGGCGACCCGGGTACGCCGCGCCGCCGAGCTGGCGCGCGAGCTTCGCCAGGGCCGAGCGCTGGGCCGGGTTCAGTCCGCTAGGGACCTCTATCGAGACGCGAACGTGCAGATCCCCCCGCCCCTTCCCGCCGACCTCACGGAGACCGCGGTCGGCCAGCCGGAAGATCTTGCCGGAGGGTGTGCCAGGCGGGATGCGGATCGTTGTGCGCCCGTCGAGCGTGGGTATGGAGACCTCTGCTCCGAGGACCGCCTCGTCGATGCGCAGCGGAACCTCGCAGACGAGATCGGCCCCGCGTCGGTGGAACAGCGGATGCTCGTCGACGGAGATCAGCACGTAGAGATCTCCGGGGTGGCCGCGAGCGTCGCGCGCCACGGACCCCTTACCGCGCACCTTCAGGCGCTGGCCGGTGTCGAGCCCCGGGGGCACCTTGACCTTCAGCGTCTGCGGTCCCTCGATGACGCCCGCCCCCTCACAGCGCCCGCAGCGCTTGACGATGTGCGTACCCGTGCCGTCGCAGTGGGGACACTCCGGCCGGAGCAGCCGCCGCCGAGCCTGGCGACCGGAGCCCGAGCAGTGGGGGCATGGCTCCAACCCGCCGTCCGCCTCCGCGCCGGTGCCTTTGCAGCGTCCGCACTGGGTTCGTCGGTTGAAGGTCACACTGCGCTCGGCGCCCGTGCCGATCTCCTCGAGGGTGAGGCTGAGGTTGTAGTGGAGATCTTCGCCGCGATCCGGCCGAAGGCGGCGTCCGAACAGGCCCGAGAAGACCTCGCTGACGAACGCGTTGAGATCGTCCGGCGTGGGGGGGCGGCCGTCGGGGCGGTATAGCGGCCCCAGGCGATCGTAGCGCGCCCGCTCGGCGGGGTCGCTCAGCGCCTTGTACGCCTCGGCCACCTCACGAAAGCGCTCCTCGGCCTTCGGGCTGTCCGGGTTGCGATCGGGGTGATAGCGCAGCGCGAGCCCGCGAAACGCCTTCTTGATCTCCGCATCCGAGGCGTCACGCCCGACGCCGAGGACCGCGTAGTAGTCACGGCGCGACACGCCGCCCTCACCGCCGCAGCGCGGGCCCGGCGACGCTACTCGTCATCAGGCTCGTCGTCGTCGTAGTACTCGTCGTCCTCGTCATCGTCGAAGTCATCGTCGTCGTCGAAGTCATCGTCATCATCGAGGCTGTCGCGAAGACCGCCGTAGATGGCGTCGGCGAGGAGCTGGGCGGCCTCGAACAGGTTGTCGTGCGACACCTGGATGTCGTCGAGGTCGTTGCTGTCCATCGCGGCCTCTGCGGAGTCTAGCGCCCCCTGCACCTCTTCGCGGTTGTCGTCGGTCATCGAGTCACCGAACTCCTCGAAGCTCCGCGCGGTGTTGTAGATGAGCCCGTCGAGCTGGTTCTTCGCCTCCGCCACCTCGCGGCGCCGCTGATCCTCGGCGCGGTAGATGTCGGCGTCGCGCACCATGTCGGTGACTTCGTCGTCGGAGAGGCCGCTGGACGAGACGATGCGCATCGACTGCGCCCGACCCGTGCCGAGGTCCTTCGCGCGCACGCTCATGATGCCGTTCGCGTCGATCTCGAACGTCACCTCGATCTCGGGCACGCCCCGCGGCGCCGGCGGGAGCCCCTGCAGCTCCAGCTTTCCGAGCGACTTGTTGTGCTCGGACATCTCACGCTCACCCTGGAGGATGTGTACGCGCACCATGTCCTGGTTGTCGAGCGCGGTCGTGAACACCTTGGACTTGCGGCACGGGATGGTGGTGTTGCGGGGGATCACCGGCTCCATCAGCCCCCCGCGGATCTCGATGCCCATCGACAGCGGGGTGACGTCGAGCAGGAGGACGTCCTTGACCTCGCCTGACAGCACGGACGCCTGGATGGCCGCGCCGATCGCCACGACCTCGTCGGGGTTGATGCCCCGCTCCGGCTCGCGGCCGAAGATCTCGGACACGCGCTCCTGCACCCGCGGCATCCGCGTCATGCCGCCGACCAGCAGGACCGCGTCCAGCTCCTTGGCCTTCAGCCCCGCGTCGTCGAGGCAGCGGTTGCAGGGGATGGAGAGCCGCTCGATGAGATCCGAGACCAGCTCCTCCAACATGTTGCGGTCGATGCGCTCGACGAGGTGGACCGGCCCGGAGTCGCCAGAGGCGAGGAACGGCAGGTTGATGTCGGTGTCTTCAGCCGTGGACAGCTCGTGCTTGGCCTTCTCGGCGGCCTCCTTGAGGCGCTGCATCGCCACGCTGTCGCCGCGGAGATCGATGCCGGTGCGCTCCTCGAAGGTCCCCAGCAGGTGCTCGACCAGACGGTGATCGAAGTCCTCGCCGCCCAGGAAGGTGTCGCCGTTGGTGGCCCGCACCTGGAACACGCCCCCGTCCATCTCCAGGATGGAGATGTCGAAGGTGCCTCCGCCGAGGTCGAACACGGCGATGCGCTCGCGCTCCTTGCGCCCCAGCCCGTAGGCCAGCGCGGCGGCGGTCGGCTCGTTGATGATGCGCAGGACGTCCAGCCCGGCGATGCGCCCGGCGTCCTTGGTGGCCTGCCGCTGGGAGTCGTTGAAGTAGGCTGGCACGGTGATGATCGCCTGCCCCACCTCGTCGCCCAGGTAGTCCTCGGCGGTCGCCTTCATCTTCTCCAGCACGATCGCGCTGATCTGTGGCGGGCTGTAGCTGTCGTCGTCGACCGCCACCCACGCGTCGCCGTTGTCCGCCTCGACGACGGTGTACGGCACCATGCCGGCGAAGCGCTTGACCTCGGGGTTCGCGAAGCGATTGCCCACGAGGCGTTTGACCGCGACCAGGGTGCGTTCGGGGTTGGTGACGGCCTGCCGTCGAGCGATCTGCCCGATCAACCGGCTATCTCCGGCGAAGGCTACCACCGAGGGGGTGGTCCGGCTCCCTTCATCATTGGGGATGACGAGGGGCTCGCCGTGCTCGACGATGGCGACGCAGGAATTCGTCGTACCCAGGTCGATACCGATGGCTCGACTCATCAGGCCAGCTCCATGGCGCAGGGGGCGGTGCTCTTACCACGTTCGGTCGATCTGCGCTTAGGTCACGTCTCCCAGTCTTTCGTCCGGCGCGGGCTCATCCCCGTCCACTGCGGCAGCATCCTCGGTCGAGGCGTCTTCCGTCCCGTCGGGGACGGTGGTCGGGTCGTCGGCTCCGAGGGGTCCCGGCTCTGCCGCGGCGACTCCTTCGGCAGGGGTCTCTGCGGCCTCCAGCGCCCCCGCACCGAGCTCCGCAGTCTCCACAGCCAGGGTCTGTACCGCCGCAGTCTCCAACGCTGCAGTCTCCAATGCCGCGGTCTCCAATGCCGCGGTCTCCAATGCCGGGACCTCAAGCTCAGGGGTCTCAGCGTCCTGGGCCCCTGCGACCTCGACAACCTCGGGCTCGGGGGGGGCCATCGCGACCCGCACCCGCGCGGCCCGGAGCAGGCGCCCGCTCCAGGTGTACCCGACGGCAGAGACGTCAGCGACGGTGCCTGCCGGGATGTCTTCACAGACGATCTGCTCAGTGGCCTCGTGCAGCTCGGGGGAGAACGCGTCTCCATGTCGCGGCGTCACCGCGGCGACGCTCAGGCGTCCCAGCCCGTGTCGGAACTGACCCGCCGTCATCCGCACGCCCTGGAGAAGCTGCTCGGTGTCGGCCTCGGCATGCTCGATCGCCATCGTCAGCGCGTCCAGCACCGGGAGGAGCTCCAACAGGACCTTCCGCCCCGTACGCCGGCCACGCTCTTCCAGATCGCGCTGGTGACGCGTCACCTGTCGCTGCGCCTCGGCCTGCTGCTTGCGCATCGCCTCCCGGAGCATCTGCGCGCTCTGCTCGGCGGCGTCCCGCGCCTCGCGCGCCGTCTGGGCAGCCCGACGCGCCTGGGCAGTCTGCTCCTTGTAGCGCTCGACCTGGGCCTCCGCCCTGCGGCGATCCCGAGACTCCCGCCGCGCCCGCTTCTCCATGCGCTCCGCGCGCTGGCTCTTCTCCTCCAGCTCACCGGTCAGCCGCTCGTGCTCGGTGCCCATGCGCCGCAGCTCGGCGTCCGCGTCGTCGAGCTGGCTCGCCAGCGTCTCGGCCTCCTCGCGCCAGCGCGCCGCCTCGCCCCCATCGGCTGCAGGTGCCGGCTCGTCCGTCTCACCTGGCAGCTCGAAGTTCACCCCGTCCCCGTCATCATCGAGATCGAAATCCAGCTCGAATTCGATGGCCGGCTCGTCCGGCCCGTCGCTCGCGGGAAGGTCCGAAGGATCCGCTGCCGGAGGCTTCGACGGCATGCGCTTCTCGACGGCGGCCAGCGCCTCCGCGAACAGGTCTTCGCCCAGATTCATGCTGAACGCGGAGGGGTCATGGGGGGTCTCGGACGACATCGGTCCTCCCGGGTGCTCGCCCCTACTATCCAGTCGCCGATGCCGCGCGCAGCCCGCCGCACAGCCGTCGCGCCACCCCGTCCGCAAGCGGAAATCCCGCTCCGGTCAGCCGCAGACACGTCCCTACCCTCCGCAGGACCCCGCCGCGGATCAGGAGCTCCATGGTGGCCCGCTCCACCACGTGACCGGTGTCTGCTCTCAGCGCGTCCAGACGCAGCCCGTCTCGGTGCCGCAGAGTGGACAGCACCCGATCTCGGGCGGCCTGCTGTGGCGTCGGTCGCTCGGTTCGGCCTGCCGGGTCGGCCATCCAGTCGTCGAAAGTGGCGTGGTTTCGGGTGCGGCGGCCGTCCAGAGTCGCGCCGTGGGCGCCGGGTCCCAGACCTGCATAGGCTCCCCCGCGCCAGACCGACTCGCTGTGTCGACTCTCGTGGCCCGGCAGCGAGAGATTGCTCACCTCGTAGCGCTCCAGGCTCCCCCCCTCCAACGTCTGCACGATGAGATCGTACTGCTCTCTCCAGTCTTCATCCGGGGTCTCGACCAGGCTGCCGGCGTCGCGGGCCCCCGCGAGCGGCGTGCCAGGCTCATAGGTCAACCCGTACAGCGAGACGTGGGGGGGCTCTATCTCGATGATCTCCGCCAGATCGGCTTCCAGTTCGTCCATTCGTTGGCTCGGCAGCGCGAACATCAAGTCGATCGACCAGCTCCGCAGGCCTGCTCTCTTCGCTTCGGCGATCATCGCCCGACCGTCGCGGACGGTGTGGCCACGGCCGAGTCCGCTGGCCAGCCGCTCCTGAAAGGTCTGCATGCCGATGGACAGACGGTTCACGCCGGCCTCGATCAGCTCACGCAGCGCAGGCCCCGTCAGGGTGCCCGGGTTGGCTTCGATGGTGATCTCCGCTTCGGTCTGGATAGGGAGCGCTACCAACACATCCGCCAGGATCTCGGGCGGACACAGAGACGGGGTCCCGCCGCCGAGATAGACGCTCTCGGCGGGTCCGGGAAAGTCCCTGCGCCGAATCTCCCACTCGGCGATTACTCCATCGGCCCAACGCTGGTAGGGAGGGTCGGGAGAGACGGACACGTTGAATGCACAGTAGGGGCAGCGGGCTCTGCACCAGGGGGCGTGGATGTAGACTCCGTAGGGCATCAGCGACCAAGCGAGGAGGCGCTGCTCGGTGCCACCAGCGCGCTCGATGACCCCGGCGAGTCTTCGTGGTGCGGCATTGACAGCGGTGAGCGTTCAGGTGGACAACAAGATCGCGCAGAACTGGTGGTTTCT
>CAYXGP010000096.1:0-28463 GCA_964464515.1 uncultured Enterobacterales bacterium | reverse complement strand
CGCGGGGCCGCCCTCAGGCCGATCATGGGAGACTTCTTTCCCTGGAGCGGCCTGATCCGGTAGCGGGCTGTTCCAGAAGCAGCGCACGGCCGACCCGAAGGCCGACCGCGCGGAAGACGGGGCGCTCAGTGGATGGCGCAGGTCACCGGGCCGAGGTCCAGCCGGGCCTGCGCGCTGCCGACCACGAAGATCGCGGTGTCGTAGCGTCCGACGTCCAGCTCTCCTGCCATCAGCAGCCGCCCGTCGTCGTCGATCGCGATCACCGGGTGCGCGCCGAGGGACAGCTCCATGCGGTGCTCCCCCAGACCCGGCACCTTCGCGGCGACGACGCCGTCGATCAGCACGCGCGCCGTCCGAGGGACGTCGTTCATCACCAGGGCCACGCCGCGGCGGGGCTCGGGCACCGTGACGCTGGTGTCGTCACCCGCGCGGATCCGCGCCTCGGCCGACAGCAGGCTCTCGCCGGTCTCGCGGGTGATGGTGACCGTCACGCGCCCCGGCTCCAGACGACGGAAGCTGGCGCGGCCCATCGCCGCCACCCTGCGCTCCCGGCCGCCGTTCACCGTCACCTCCACGGGGATCGGCAGGGGGTTCACCACCACCAGCTCACCCAGGCGCACCTCGGCTATGAAGGCGTTGTCGGCGTAGCGGCGGGCGTCCAGCGTGGTGCCGTCCAGCTCGCGCTCTCCGACCATCAGCGCCAGCCGGTGCGGGCCCGGGGTGACCTCGAACAGGCGACTCTTGCCGTCCTCGAGGGTGCCCCGCGCCTCGCCGTCGATGCGCACCGCCGCGCGGCGACCCGTCTCGTTCTCGATCCGCACCCGGGTGGTGTCTGCGGGCCGCAGCACGATGCTGTCCAGCTCACCGCGCTGCAGCACCATCGTGGAGGTCTGCAGGGTGCGCTCGGCGCCGTGCTGTCTGTAGGTGGCGACGATCTCGTGGCGGCCGGTGCGCAGCTCCAGCTCCTTGCTGCGGCCGATCAGCAGCGATCCCCGCGACTCGCCGTCGATGAGCAGGCGCAGATCCGCGCCGGAGCGGTTCTCGACCCGCACATGACCACTCGACGGAGACGCCGACAGCGCGATCACCCGACCCGGTCGGACATCCACCACCTCACGGGTGAGCAGTGAGCCGCCCGGCGCGCGGATCTCCACGACGCTGCGGCCGAGGCCCGCGGAGAACGTCCGCCGCTTTCCGGCCGAGACCTCACCACGGTAGGTCTTGTCGATGGTCACCTGCACCACGCGACTGCGCGCGTTGGTGATCGAGATGGTGCCATGCGCGGCCAGCGCAGGGGACGACATCACCCCCAGCAGGCCCGCGAAGATCAAGGAGCACAGGCGCACGAGCCTGCGCGAAACAGCGCGTTTCATCGGAACTCCAGGCCCTCCTGGGAAGAGGTGGAGGGCAGCGTGTCGGTGCGACGCCCGCCCCCCCGCTGCCATTCAACACTTGCGCGGGGGTCCCCGCGGGGTGAGGGTGCAGCGATGCCTCTCCCCCCCCCGCCGCCAGGAAAGCGCCCGCCCGGTCCTCCGCCGCGCATGGGTCGCGCCACGCTCGTGGTGGGGATGGCGAACATGGTCGGCCGCCTGAGCGGGCTGGTCCGCGAGATGGTGTTCGCGGCGTTCTTCGGCGCGGGGCTGGTGGCCGACGCCTACAACGCCGCCTACCGCGTGCCCAACCTGCTGCGGGAGCTGCTGGCCGAAGGCTCGCTGTCCAACGTGTATGTGCCGCTGTTCGCGGAGAGCACCGAGAAGGACGGACTGAAGCACGCGTGGGCGCTGGCGAACGCGGTGCTGGGCGTGCTGCTGCTCATCCTGGGGCTGGCGACGGCGCTGTTCTACTTCGCCGCCGAGCCGTTCGTGCTGCTGGTGGCAGCGGGCTTCACGGAGATCGAGGGCAAGGCGGAGCTGACGGCGCAGCTCACGCGCATGCTGTCGCCCTTCCTGGTGGGCCTCTCGGTGGCGTCGCTGTTCAGCGGCATGCTCAACGTGCGGGGAAAATTCTTCCTGCCCGCGCTGGCCCCGTCGTTCTTGAACGTCTTCGTGATCGCGGCGTGTCTGCTGGGCGAGCAGTGGACGGCGCTCACCGGCCTGCCCCCCATCGCGGCGGTGGCGGTGGGCGCGACGCTGTCGGGCTTCGCGACGGCGGCGGTGCAGTACCCGGCGCTGCGCAAGGAGGGTTTCCGGTTCCGACCCCGCCTCACGGCCGATCCCGCGCTGCGACGCATGGCGAAGTTCATGGGCGCTGCGATGGTGGGCATCGTAGTGGTGCAGTTCAACCTGCTGGTGGAGACACAGCTCGCCAGCCGGTTCGGCGACGGCCCGGTGAGCTGGCTCATCTACGGGTTCCGGCTGGTGCAGCTCCCGCAGACGGTGGTCTCGGGCAGCGTGGCGGTGGCGAGCCTGGCGGTGCTGTCTCTGCAGCTCGCGCGCAACGATCGAGAGGCGGCCCGCGGCACGCTCACGCGCGCGCTGGAGCTCAATTCGCTGCTGGTGATCCCCGCGGCGGTGGGGCTGTACCTGCTGGCCGATCCACTGATATCGCTGTTCTTCGAGCGCGGGGCGTTCACCGCCGCAGACACCGCAGCCACGGCGGGGATCCTGCGCATGTACGCGCTGGCGACGGTCGGCATCTGCACGTACCGGGTGCTGCTGCCGGTGTTCTTCGCCCTCAAGGATCCCTATCTGCCGATGAAGCTCTCGCTGGGGGTGATGGCATCCAAGGTGCCGGTGGCGCTGGCGCTGTGCTATCCGCTTGGCTTCGGCGTCGAGGGGCTGCCGCTGTCGCATGCGGTGACGGTCAGCCTGGAGGTTGTGGTGATGGTGGTCGTGCTGTCGCGGCGGGTGGGGGGCTACGCCGATGGTTTCTGGAGTCAGCAGATCCGGATCGTCGTGGCTGCGGCGGTGATGGGCGGCGCGGTGGTTGCGCTGCGCCCGTGGGCGGACGGGTTCGGCGTTCTGTTGGTCGCGGGAGCAGGCGGCGGACTGTACGGGGTGCTGGTATTGGGGCTGCGGGTGCGGGAGACGCGGACGATCCTGCGGAAGCTGCTGAGACGGGGGCCGCCGCCTCCGCCCGGAGGGATCCCACCTGGGGCGCCGCTGGAGCCGCCGCCGAGGCCGTGAGAAGGGAGCGAGCCATCTCTGTTCGTTCCTTGAAGAGCGTCGCGGTTGACTTGAGCTTTGATGTTGGCATGTTGCTTCGTGAACGCAGTTCTGCGGGAGAACGGCGCCACGATTTCGCGACTGCGCGGTCTCGCGGTCTCGCGGTCTCGCGGTTGCACGGACCACGGTCTCGCGATCCCTCGATCCACGATCCACGTGTGGGGGGGCGGCCCACAAGATGAGACGCCTCCTCGAACACTGGCGCCGCAGGCTCTCCCACCGCCCACGCACCATCCGTCTCTCCGGCCACCGCCTCGTCATCCCCCCCGGCGTGATGGACCCGATCCGGTTCCGCTCCGGCGCCTGGTTCGCCCCGTGGGTCGCCGAGCGCATCCGACCCGGACAGCGTCTGCTCGACCTGGGCTGCGGATCGGGAGTGGTCGGTGTGTTGGCCCAGGCCCGCGGCGCGCGGGTCGGGGCGGTCGACGTCGATCCGGCCGCATGCGCCGCCGCGAGAAGAAACGGTCTGCACGACGCCCGCCTCGGCGACCTGTTTTCGCCCGTACAAACAGAGCGATTCGACCGGGTCTGCTTCAACCCGCCCTACCTGGCGGGAGAGCCCCGGGGACGTCGCTTCGACCGCGCGCTGTATGGCGGGTCCGACCAGTCCGTGATTCGACGGTTCTCCGAGGCGGTCCACGACCACCTCACCCCGCAGGGTCGCGCGTGGGTGATCCTGTCCGAGCGCGGAGCGGGCGCGGTAGAAGCCCTGGGCTCGGGTTGGCGTTGTATCGACACCGCGCATGTGCGCCGCGAACGCCTGGAAATCTGGGAGACAGAGAATGCAGAAAGGAACGCAGAAGAAAATGCATAGACACGCACTGGCCGCGCTGCTGGCCCTCGGCTGCACCGCGGATGTCCCCGATCCGGCGCCCATCACCCTGCCGGACGACCTCGACGCCTGGCTGGCCGGCGGAGAGGCCGCCTTCAGCGACATCACGCCGAGGACCGAGAAGACCATCGTCTGGGCCACCGCGAAGAAGACCCGCACGCCCGTCTCGCTCATCTACCTGCACGGCTACTCGGCCACCCGGCAGGAGATCAGCCCGGTCATGGAGAACGTCGCGGCCCGGCTCGGCGCCAACCTCTACCTCACCCGGCTCAAGGGGCACGGACGCACCGGACAGGCCATGGCCGAGGCCAGCATGGCTGACTGGCTGACCGACGCCCGGGAGGCGCTGACCATCGGACACCGGCTGGGCGAGCGGGTGGTCATCGTGGGCACATCGACCGGCGGAACGCTGGCGACATGGCTGGCGAGCCGACCGTGGGCCACCGATGTCTCTGCGCTGGTGTTGATATCGCCCAACTTCGGGCCGAAGGACCCCAAGGCGAAGCTGCTCACCCTGCCGGGACGGGAGCTGTTTGTCCCGCTCGTGGCTGGTGACGAGCGCAGCTGGGAGCCGCACAACGACGAGCAGGCCCGGTACTGGACACACAGCTACCCGATACAGGCGCTGTACCCGATGATGGACCTGGTCTCGCTCGTGGATGGGATGGACCTGTCTGCGCTGGCGGTCCCCACCCTGGTGATGTCGTCACCCGACGACGCGGTCATCTCGTTCGATCGGGTGGCGGAGCGATTCGAGGAGCTGGGCGGGCAACCCAAAGAGCTGGTCGAGGTGATGAACAGCGCCGACCCGTCGGATCATGTGCTTGCGGGGCGGGTGCTCTCTCCGGGGACGGTTGATGAAACAGTGGAGCGGATTTTGGGGTTTGTTTCTCGGGCAGAGTAGAGCAGGCGCCGCACCACAGAGACGGGGAGGGGCTGTTTCGAGAGATCGCGCCTCCGCGGGTTCGTTTCATCCCTGGAGCCGTGGACCGGCAGATACGCGGACCGCGGTCTCGTGAAACCGCGCAAACGTGGACCGTGGTCTCGTGGAGACGCGGCTCCGGGGGTCCGCGAAACCGCGCTTCCGCGGGCCCGTCTGAACGAGAGACCGTGAAACCGAGCGTCTCGGTTCCTCGACTCCGCGGTGATTCGGACCCACGACCTCACGAGTCCACGTTCAGACGGACCCGCGTCTCCACGAGACCACGGTCCGCGCAGCCACGTTTCCACGGACCACGACCAGCGACGAGAGGCGCATGCCACCAGGTCGAGACAGAGACTCAGACTCGCGGTCTCATGGAGCCGCGCAAACGTGGACCGCGGTCTCGTGGAGACGCGGCTCCGGGGGTCCGCGAAACCGCGCTTCCGCGGGCCCGTCTGAACCCGGAAACGAGAGACCGCTCGCCCCCGCGTATCTACCCCCCAAAAACGTCACAGTCCGAACACCCCGCAATCACTCCACAGCGTCCCAATCCAATTCCCCACTCGGCGCCGGCAACTGCCCAATCGCCCCATCAACTCCCCGAACATCCTCCAGAAACGCCATCACCGCAGTGTTGACGATCCCCGTCAGTTCATCCAGATCGATGTACTCGTCCCCGCATCCGTCTCCTTTCTTACCGAAGTCGCAGGCGACCGGAGAGAAGCTGAAATGCCCGGCGTTGGTGAACACCCCGAGGTACCGCGGCGTGCTCGTGATCCCATCGTGCAGACCGGAGACCATCTCCAGCGGCGTGGTCTCGTCCCGAGCCCCGGTCAGCGTCATCACCGGAACGGAGATCTCGGCCGTGGTGTCGCCGTCGATCGCACCCGACGCGTCCCACGGCGCGAGGGGGACCGCGGCCCACACCCGGTCGTCACTCAGCACGATCAGATCGTCGCTGTGGGGGTCACGCACAGGCGCCCCGGCGGTGGCGTAGGTGGTGTATCCCCCGAACGAGTGCCCCGAGACAGCGTACCCGGCGGACGCGTCGATGCAGCCGGTCAGATCGGCGTCGACATCAGCGCCGATAAGCCAATCGAAGGAGTCCTGCAGATCGACCGGCCGTCGCCTGGCGATCGTGGGGATGTCGTCGGAGGCATCCAGGAACGTGTTGCCGGCATGATCCGGCGCGATGACCACCCAGCCGTGGCTGGCGAGGTGCTCGGTGAGGTACGGAGACTGCCAGCGGATGGCGCCGAATCCGTGACTGAACACCAGCACGGGCCTCGTCTCTGCGCAATCGGGAGCGACGTCGGTGTAGGCCCCGCCGGGCAGGAGATCGTCGTAGGTCACGGTGTCGCTACCCGCCTCGGACGAGGGGAACCAGACCTGCACCGTGAGCGTTTCGACGCCCGTGCCCGGAATCTCCACCTCGCGGGTGCCCGGGGTGTACGGTCCGGCCGCGGAGTAGTCGGGGTTCCCGGCGGTCACGCCCCCCGACGTCCCGCCACCAGTAGCTGTGCTGCTCGTGGTGGTCCCAGAAGTGACCGGTCCGGCGCTCCCCGTGTCGTCCGCTGTACCGCCGCAGCCAACCAGGCCGGCAACGACGAGCCAGCTCCCCGGTATGGACCGTCGGCCCTGGCGAAACCCGTGCCCCCTGAAAAAACGGTGGCTCGTTGCAATCCAGTGGGTCATCGTCCCTCCTTGCCCTCGGTTAACCGTCCCTGTCCCCGGAGTCCGAAACATGTGGTCTGCCCTTCTTCTCCTCGCCTGCACCTCCAGCGACCCCACAGACACAGCCGCAACGGGTGCCACATCTGGCACGACAAGCGCGGGCACCTCCGGAGGGTCGACAACAGGCGGGACCACGGCGAGCACGACCCGCTGGACCGAGCCCTGCCCCACCGACACCGCCGAGCAGCGCATGATCGACGTCGGCGACGTCACCCTCAACGTGGCCTGCCGCGGCGACGGTCCGGTGGTGGTTCTCCTGCACGGCTTCCCGGAGTGGAGCTACGCGTGGGATCCGGTGATGGACGAGCTGGCCGGCGAGTACCGGCTGATCGCCCCCGACCAGCGCGGCTACAACACGTCCGACAAGCCCGAGGACGTCGAAGACTACGAGCTGCTGACCCTCACCGGGGACATCCTGGCGCTGCTGCCCCTCGTGAGCGACGATCCGGTGCTGGTCGTGGCGCACGACTGGGGCGGGCCCGTGGGATGGACGGTGGCGCACACCCCCGGCGCGCACATCCGCGGCCTGCTCGCGGCGAACGGCCCCCACCCCGCGCGCCTCGCCGAGCTGCTGGCGACCGACAAGGAGCAGCAGGCGGCGTCATCGTACATGGATCTGTTCCGGGGCGAGAGCGCCGAGTCGATCCTCACACCCGAGTTCCTGGCGACGTGGTTCACGGACGTCCTGAGCGAAGAAGATCTCGCGCTGTATGTCGAGGCCTGGTCGCAGCCCGGAGCCATCACCGGCGGCCTCAACTGGTACCGCGCCAACGATCTCGAGCCGGCCTCCGTCGACGCGGTGATGGCGGACCTCTCCGAGACGGTGCAGGTGCCGGTGCTCGTGCAGTGGGGTCTGGCCGACGACGCGCTGCTGCCGCAGAACGCCGAGGAGCTGGACGCCTTCGCGCCGGATCTGGAGGTGGAGCTGCTCGACGGCGTCGATCACTGGATCGAGCACCGCGCCCCCGAGGAGGTGGCCCGGGGAGTCCGTGAGCTTGACGCTCGGGCGCAGTGACCCGACGGGGCCGGCAGCGTAACGAGCGGCCCTGTCCCACGTCTCAGCACGAGAGGTGAACGTGATCCCACTGCTCTGCTGCTTCAGTTGGTTCGGCCTGGCCCGCGCCGAAGTGATCACCGAGATCGGTCCGGAGATCGAGCTGCGCAGCGCGGGCGCGTGGATCCGTGCGCTGCCCATGGAGGACCGGTGGATGGGCGGGTACTCGGGGAGCGGAGAGTTCTGGGTGGCGCCGCTCAACCAGACCGCGGACGGCTGGGAGCTCGATAAGAGTCAGCAGATCCAGGTCACCGAGTCCGGGGGGATCCTCAAAGACCACGCGATCCGCCGCTGCGCGGACGGCGGCTACCTGCATGCTGGCAGCGCGAACGTAGACAGCGACAACGACTCGGCCTACGCCGCGCGGATGTCTTCTGACTTCACCGTGCTGGCCCGCGGCGTCGTGGAGGAGCGTGAGCCCGGTCGCGCCCACAACGATCTCACGGCGCTGTGCGCAGACGAGGCCGAGGGCGTGATCTTCCCCGAATTCAACGGCGGCAACACGTTCTTCCACGTCGGCGACGACGCCAACGCATCCGGCTCGCTGTCCGTCCAGGGCGCCCCCCGGATGAGCGGCGGCGCGCTGCATGCCGAGGACGGCGTCATCACCGCGATCGGCGCCGACGAAGGACAGCTGCTGAAGATCGCGACCTTCGACAGCGACTGGAACCAGCTCGGCAGCGCTCAAGTGGCCGTGTTCGAGCCACCCACCGTGGCCTTCTGGCCCCAGGGGCTCCTCCACGTGGGCGAGCACTGGATCGTGGCGCTCATGGGCTTCGACTACCAGGGCGACGACTGGGGGAACGTCTATGTGCTCGTGCTCGATGAAGACTGGAACCTCGTGGAGCGCCATCAGCTCACCGACTACGGGCAGGGCGAGGGCGGGATGCGGCCGTGGATCGCCCAGCGCAGCGAGCAGCTCATCGTGACCTGGGATCACCAGAGCGAGCAGACGCTGATGGCGCTCTCACTCGATCCGAACAGCGTGGGAACCACCACCGGCGGAGCCTCCAGCGGCGGCACTGGGAGCGGAGGGGGCATCGGAGACGGCGACGGGCTGTGGGGAGGCGGCGCAGACACAGGCGATGACGACGACGACGGCTGCCGGGGCTGCGCGGCGTCTCTGGAAGCCTCCCCGGTCGCGCCAGCGTGGGCGCTGCTGATCGCGCTGGCGATCCGGAGGCGCACCGGGCTATCCTGAGCGCAGGAGGTCCCCATGCGGGTGGCGTAGCTGCGACATCGACGGCACCGAGCGCGACCGCGCCGGCGCAGCCCCACACCTCTTGCATTGGTCCTTCCCATGATATCCTACCCGTCCATCGGGCGCGACGTCCGTCGCGGCCTTTCCCTCTACGTCTTCGACAAACTCGACGGCTCCAACATCCGCGCCGAGTGGTCGCCCCGCGGGGGGTTCGCACGCTTCGGAAGCCGACGCCGCCTGCTCAGCGCAGATCACCCCAGCCTCGGTGAGGCCATCGGCCTGTTCCAGCAGGGTCCGGCATCCCGACTCGACACCATCCTGCGAGAACGCGAGGTACCGGGCGCGACCGCGTTCTTCGAGTTCCACGGACCCGGGTCGTTCGCCGGGATGCACGCCGACGAGCTACACACCGTCACGCTCATCGACATCCACATCGCGCAGCGCGGGCTGCTGCCGCCTGGTGAGCTGCTGGATTGGATCGGTGACGCAGTGCCCAGCGCCCCCCTGCTCCACCACGGTCCGGTCGATGACGCGCTCGTCGCACGGATACGGGCGGGACGGCTGGCGGGCATGGGCGGCGAGGGCGTGGTGTGCAAGGGACTGGCTCCGCCGAGACGGGCCGACAAGCCGCCGAAACGTGTGGTGTTCAAGATCAAGACCCGCGCTTGGTTGGCGCGCCTGCGCGAACACTGCGCGGGTGATGAGGGGCTGTTTCAGCGTCTGGCTTGACAGCGCGGTCCCATCGCTCCCAAGCGAACTGACGGGGGACAGTGACACGTTTGTGTTCGCTGCGGGCTGTTGCGTAGGAGGATGCCCTGTGAGAACATTGACTTGTCCCTGCTACCGGGAGTCTCACGTGTGGCTTCTCCTCGCATCTCTGGCCCCTTCGGCCCACGCATTCTGCGGCACCTATGTCGCGTCCGCTGGAAACGACGTCTACAACTCGGCGAGCGAGGTAGCCATCGTGCGTCAGGGAACCACGACCACGCTGTCGGTCTCCAACGACGTGGTGGGGGATCCCGACGCCTTTGCCATGCTCGTTCCGGTGCCGGAGGTGCTGGACGCCCGCGACATCCATGTGCTCGATCCAGCGGACTTCGACCTCCTCCGGACCTACTCCATGCCGCGGTTGGTGAAGTACTCCTGCGGTGAATTCGCGCCGACCTACAGCCACCCCTGTCCGTGGATGGAGGTGTCCTGCGAAGACTGGTTCAACGACACCATCACCGCCACCAGTTCGTCTGGAACCGGGAGCTCTGGCGGTACCAGCGGCGGAGGCACCGGTGGCGGGGGCGTCGACGTGGAGGTCGAGGCGGAGTACATCGTCGGCGAGTACCTGATAAGCGTGCTGTCTGCCGATGAGTCTACCTCCCTGCTGAGTTGGCTCGACGCCCGGGGCTACGCGATCGACAGCGACAAGGCGGATCTGCTGCAGGAGTACATCGACGCGGGCAGCTACTTCCTGGCCGCCGAGGTGCATGAAGACGCCGGAGTCGAGGACGGACAGATGCTGTCTCCGCTCCAGCTCCGCTACGAGTCCAACGTCTTCGGACTCCCCATCCGCATCGGCACCTCGTCCTCGCAGGGATCCCAGGACCTCATCATCTACACGCTGACCGAGCCGTCGTCTGGTCGAGTCGGCATCGCCAACTACCCGGAGTTCGCGGTTGAGGACGAGTGCATGTGGATCCAGAGCGATGAGACCTTCGACGAGTTCTACGCCGAGCGGTTCACCGAGGGCTATGACTACGAGCCGGGCGCAGACTGGGTCACCGAGTACGGCTGGCTGCTCGTCTGGGAACAGCCCAAGTGCGATCCATGCACCGGCCCGCCGCCCGAGACCCAGGAGATGGCAAACCTCGGCTTCCGCAACAACCCAGACGACCCCGGGTTCTACTTCTCTCGCCTGCACATGCGGTATACACCCGACGAGGCTACCCAGGACATCGTGTTCTACTTGAGCGGTCTACGAAACAACACGCAGGCGCGGTACATCCTGTACTTCGATCAGCTTGAGGACCGCTTCCCAGTCTGCACCGAGGGCTGGGCGCCCGATCCGAACACCTGCGTATTCGTCGATCCCTACGCGGATGTCGAGTGCGTGGACCTCGATGAGTGGGAGAAGAGCTGCGAAGGCGAAGGGTGTGGCTGCACGTCCTCAGACCGGGGCGCGTTCGTCGGGCTCTCCATGCTCAGCCTCTTCGCGGCACTGGCGTCGCGGAGGACCAGATGAAAGTCCTGACGCTCCTGCTGTTCGCTTGCGGTAAAGACAACGGGCCCTCCACCAACGCCGGGTACTCGGACGACATTGGAGGAGCCTCCGGCACCGAAACCAATGCAGAAAACGGTACGGAAGACACCTCCGGCGACTGCACAAGCCCGACCATCTGGTACGAGGACATCGACGGCGACGGCTATGGTGTGGACGACCCGACCACCAACATCGAGGCCTGCGACCGGCCCTACCGGATGGTCCACCTTGCAGGCGACTGCGACGATCGCGCCTCCAACGTCCACCCCTCCGCCCCCGAGGTCTGTGATGGGCGGGACAACGACTGCGACGACGTCATCGACGATACGGAGAATCCCAGCCTGGGCGCCATCCCCTGGTACATAGACGAGGACGGCGACGGCTACGGACTCGACGGCACCGGAGCCTACGCCTGCGACGCCTCGGACGACAGGGCCGGGCGGGCGGGGGACTGCGACGACACCTTGGAGGAAGTGAATCCGGGCATGGACGACGTCGCTGACGGCATCGACAACAACTGTGACGGACTGATCGACCGCGACGGGATCCTGTCTGGCGTGATGGTGCACGACATCGCAGAATCAGCCGCCTCTCCCGATGAGCTGGACTGCAGCGGAGTCTGGCAGATCGATGGCGCCGTCTCGATGCCGTGTCCCGACTGTGACTTTGCCTTCAATATCACCCCGACGTTGGACGAGGCGTCATCCCATGGCGATCTGGCGATGTGCGCGTTGAGCCCGCTCTGGACGATTGAGCTGCGCCCGACGTTCGCCATCGGGTTCTCCGGGATGGAGGACTCCCTGACCGTCTCCTACGGCTTCGATGTCGTGTCCTGGGCCTACGATATCTGGGATGACTACGGCTATTACTATTCCTACTACGGCATCTACTCTGCGGCGGGACTCGCCGATCACTGGCTCACCTACTACCCGACCGGCTTTTACTGGGCTGACGTGGGTTGGGACGTAGAGTCGTGGGGGGACTGGTCTGGCCTCGTGATCGGAGGCTCACGGGACTCCAGGGCGTCGGGCAGCTACCACACCGACCACTGGACGCTCGAGTTCGCCATCGAGTAGAGTTCTGGCTGCACCCGCCCCAAGACCGCTACTTGCCCGTGGCCCGAATCACCCCATAGGTCGACAGCAGCGCGTTCATGTCTGTCGTGCGGAGGTCCATCCCGCCGGTGGGCACGAAGATGATCGCTTTCCCCTTGAGCGCCTTGGCCACCTCGAGCTTGACCAGGTTGCGTCCACCCGACCCGGCCAGGGCCCGCGCCCGCTCCGCCGTGCCCTCAGCCCTGGCCCGTCGCTCGGCGAGGATGGCCTCGGCCTGCCGCTGACGCTGAAACAGGATGGCGTCAGCAGAGATGGTGCGCCTGGACGACTCGCCCCGGGCCTGCTCGATGGCCCTGGACACCTGTCCCTTGGCGACCTCCAGCTCGCGTCGCATCTGCTCACGGGCGGCCTCGGTCTCGGACTGCATCCGAGCGCCGTTCTGCTCCGCCACCTTCTTGTCTTTGATGATTTTTTCGTAGCGCTGGTTGAACTTGTGCTCTCCCAGGAGCACCTGGGTGACCATAACGCCCTCGGGCCCCAGCAACGCGTTGAGCTGCTCCGCGGCCTCCTCGGCCTTCTGGAAGCGGACGTTGGCGTCGTAGTATTGCTCGGACGCCAGCTCGTTGAGCACATCGCGGATGACCGTTCGTGAGGCCGGGCGCACCAGCCGCCGCCCCACCTGAAGCGTGTCATCGCCGCCGAACTGCAGGAGATTCCCGACCTTGGAGGGATCGATCTTCCAGGCCACGGTGACGTTGACGCTGATGTCGTTGCCGTCCACCGTCTTGAAGCGCAGCGAGTCATCGCCCTTGCGATCTCCCGTGGAGTGCTCCCGCGTCATGGCGAGGTTCTGAAGCGCGATGTCGTAGACGAACCAGTCGTTGATCACCGCCGGAAAGAAGCTCGTGGTGCCGGGCGAGTACACGTCGGGGAGCACGCCGGGCTCGCCGATGAGGCCGAGCTTGGCGACCCGCACCCCCACCTCGGTAGACTCGGTGGAGTGCGGCAGACAGCCCGACGCCAGGAGCGCCGCGGCAAACAAAGAGATGCGATGCAGCATGGCTACCACCCCCGCAGGAGCGAGTCGAGATCGAGCGGGTTGACCGCCCCCTCGCCGTCAGTTGGAACCACGATGACCTTGGCCCCCTGAAGGACCTCCGCCATCTCCAGACCGACCAGGTTACCGGCGCCGCCGGCCTTGAGGGCGTCGTTCTCGAGCCGGGTGCCCTCGGCTTCGGCCAGCGCCACCAGCAGATCGCCCTCAGCGACCCTCTGGCGGTAGTAGAGATCAGCATCGGCGGCGATCTTCTTGACCTCGGCCGAGCCCCGCTCCCGCTCGACATCGACCGTGGCCTGCCCCTCGGCGAGCACGCGGTTCTTCTCGGCCTCCTGGGACGCCGCCGCGGCCTCTGCGCGGTTCTTGAAGACCGTCTGATCCTGGATCTTGCGCTGCTCGATGGCCTCCTGGTAGCGGTCATCGTAGGTGTAGTGCCGCACCATCACCCGCCAGATCTCGATGCCCGCGGGAGAGACCTCCTCCATCAGCTGGGCGTGGGCCTTCTCCGACGCCACCTTGCGCTTGGCGCCGCTGTAGAATTCCTCGGCGTTGAGCTGGCCGAGGTTCTGGCGCAGCACCTTGTCGGATCGGGGGATCATCAGCGAGCTCTCATAGAGGCTGCCGGGACCGACCGAGCTGATCACCGCGTAGGGATCGACGATGCGGTAGGCGATGGTGACGTCGACGGTGACCTGGTAGCCCTCGGAGGTCTGGATGCGGATGGAGGGCTGGGCGTGGGCCGAGGCCGCGCTGATCTGATCGTCGTTGAACTCCAGGAGCTGCAGGTCGCGGGGGAAGCGGTGCAGGCGCTCGTAGCCGGGCATCACGAAGTGCAGGCCCGCGCTGTACAGCTCCTGCTTGATGCCCTTGCCCGGCCCGATGAACACCTGCCGCACGGCGATCTCGTCGGGGCGCACATAGACCATGAGCATGGCATAGAGCACTACGACGCCGATCGCGACCATGCCTGCGAACGCGCCGATCAGCGCGGGCTTTCCGCCTGGCCTGGCGGGGAGCTTTATCTTGAGTCGGCTCATTGGGGTGTCTCTTGTGCGAGGGGGGCCGCGATCTGCGGGGCGGCGTAGCGCTCCAGCTCGTCCTGGATGCGGGAGAGGTCGTCGACGGCGGCTTGGAGCTGGGCGCGGTAGGCGCGGCGGAACCAGGCCCGGCGCAGCTCGGGGATGAAGGGAACGATGAGGGGAACAAGGAACGCGAGCACCGCCACGGGGTTGTGCAGCACCTCGACGGCGAGCAGCGCGAAGAGCAGCCCGCCCACGCCGCCGAGCACCCGTGCCACCGGATCGCCGCGGCGCCAGGCGCGGTAGCCTGCGATCTCGAGGACGCTCTGCTCCAGAGCCAGGCGGGTGTAGCGGGGCAGGAAGGTCGTGGTG
The DNA here is from genome assembly GCA_964464515.1 of uncultured Enterobacterales bacterium. Lineage (GTDB taxonomy): Bacteria > Myxococcota_A > UBA796 > UBA796 > UBA2385 > CAYXGP01. Next base: position 13,802 of record CAYXGP010000096.1, on the reverse strand, counting down.
AGCTCGCGCCGGAGGATCTCCGCCTGCGGGCCCCCACCCAGAACGTCGTCGTACTCAGCGATGGCGGCGTCCAGAGTCTCGTCGACGATGCGCGAGAACCCTGCGCGGGCGGCGTCGGGATCGCCCTGCCAGCTGGGACGGGCGCCCTCCAGCCGCTCGATGAGGGCCGCGGCGACGGAGTCGAGTCGGTAGGAGGGAGCGGTCACCAGGTTTCCTTAGCACCCCGGAAGTGGGAGCTCACCCTGATGCGCTCCTGGCTGCGCTCTGTCACGACGGCATCTGCTATCCCTCCGGATCGAGGGGATCGAACCCTTCCTTGAGCTCCATGGAGTCCGTGCGACCGTCGCCGTCCGTATCTGCGCTCTGTGGATCGCAGCCGTTGGCCTGCTCGTCGGCGTTGGACAGCCCGTCGCCATCTGGATCGTTCGCGGCGTCGTCTTCGGAGACCGAGAGGCCGTGGGCGGACTCCCACCCATCGAACAGGCCATCCGCGTCGCTGTCTGCGTAGTACGATACGTCACCGCCAACGCCGCCATGATATCCAATGTCGCAGATGCTCCCATCGTCATCCATGCAGTCCGCGGTGCCGGCGTCGATCAGCGAGGAGTCCGGGCGCAGGTGCAGGTCCCATTGTGCCGGATCCAGGTTCAAAGAGAAGGTCATCAGCTGCGGATCGACCGTGGTGTTTCCGTCGCCCGCCGAGAACTCGACGTACTCCCCCTTGAGGTCGCTGGGGTTGTTTCCGTAAACGTTGCTGTTCGAGAAGATCGCGTCCGCGAGGTACTCCGCCCAGACGCCGCCGACGGCATCGGTCGCCTCGTTGAAGGCCACGATGACGTGGTCGATTTCCATGGTCAGATGCGGATACAGAACGAACGCCGCGCCGCCATTGAGCGCCTGGTTGCCCACCACCGTGACGTGGGAGAGCGTCATCTGGTTGTCAACCTCGCCGTCCGCGTCGCCTACTGCATAGAGCGCACCACCGCGGCCGTTGTCGGCCCGGTTGTTGATGAGCAGCGCGTGAGAGATCGTCGCGTCCGACTCCAGGACGCGCAGCGCGCCCCCCCCGCCGGTTCCCTCGGCGTCAGGCAGGACATTGCCGCTGGCGAGCCAATGGCTGAGGGTGAGCGTGGAGCGCATGGCGGAGAGCGCGCCGCCGTACATCCCCTGCGCCGTGTTGTCGATCGTCACGAGGCCGTCGGCGGTGAGGATGGAGTCGGTCAGCGCCAGCGCCCCGCCGGAGCCGTCAGCGGTATTGCCTTCCAGCGACACATCGGTCAGATTCAGCGCCGCCGCGGAGGCGTAGATGCCGCCTCCGAAGGACCCGGCGTTGCAGCCGGTGATGGTCACATCGGTCAGAGCCAGGGTCGCCGCCTCGACCAGAACGCACCCCGGTTCGTCCTCGGCGCTGTCGCCCGTCAGGGTGAGGTGCGACAGAGAGACCGTCTCCCCGCCTGATACCGTGAGGACTGCGCCTACCCCGCTGCCGTCGAGGACGGTGTTCTCCGGCCCGTCGACGCCGAACAGTTCGAGGTCTTTTCCCGCGGTGTCCAGGTTGGCCGTCCAGGTTCCGGGATCGATGCAGATCCGCTCGCCGCTGCTGGCCGCCTGCACCGCATCGGCCACGGTCGCGTGGTCTCCTGGCACCGCTTGACCGCTCTCGTCGAGCTCGTCACAGTTGACGTCGCGACCATCGCAGGCCTCGGTGGCGGCGGGGTGGACGGTTGCGTCTGCGTCATCGCAGTCTTCATCGCCCCCCCGATCGTACCCGTCCCCGTCGGAGTCGTAGTCCGATGCCCCATCGCAGTCAGCGTCGATGCCATCGTACCAGACCTCGGTGGCACCCGGATGGACATCGGGGTCAGTGTCGTCGCAGTCCTCTGCGCTGTCCCATCCGTCACCGTCGGCGTCGGCCGGATCTGCGGTTGTCTCTGTAGGGGAGGAGCCGGTGGTCCCTGAGGTGGAGGAGTCGGCAGAGGTGTCCGAGGAGAAGTCCCCCTCCCCGGGCTCAGGGAAGCAGGAAATCAGCGTAAAAGAGAGCAACAAGGTGGACATCAGACCCCTCCGACCCAGAACTCCTATCCCCTCTCCAGCGAAGCGCCGAGAAGTCCCCACCCCAGGGGCCGGCTGATGTCCCCCGAGCAGTGCGGTCGCTCGCAGGGTCAGTCCTTGATCAGCACCTCCATCCCCAGGCATGCAGACTGTATGGCGCTGGACACCGTGGCTTCGTCCTTCCGCGGCCGGCGGGCCCGCGGCCCCCGATCCACGTGGGTTGTGGAGGCAGAAGACACGCAGAGGGTCGAGTCCGCTCCGGGACGACCACCAACGCTCACTCGCGGTCCGCGGGGCGAGAAACCGTGGAACCGCGAAGTCGCGGCGCCGTCTCTCGTGGTTCCGAGCTCGCTGATGTTCAGCCACATTCAGAGTCGCTGCAAAAAACACTATACTCACTGTGTGTTCCATTCCCTGGGTTGCCCCTCGTCGCACCGTCAGCAACCGCTGAGAGCCCCCAAGTCAGGTTCCGTATCGTCGCAGTCCCAACCCTCCGACGGATAGGTCTCGCTGTCGTAGGGGCCCGGCTGCCACCACCATGGGTCCCCGTCGGCGTCCAGATCCCACTCTCCGGCCGTGGGGCCGCCGAATGCGCCGATGTCGCTGATGCTTCCATCCGGGTCCAGGACCCCGGGAGCGCCGCCATCGACGAGTGGGGAGTCGGGAGAGAGGTGGAAGTCCCCCATCAGGGGGTGCGAATATGTGGTGTCGAGGTGATCGGCAGAGGCCCAGATGTTTCCGTTGGAGTCCAGCGGATTCGACACGCCCCACAGATCTGTCTTGTCTGCGGGCACGTTGCAGTATCGGAACGTCGCGTGGAGCTCAGATTCGGCGTAGAATGCGCCGCCGTCCTCACCCGCGACGTTCCCCACGAAGTCGACGTTGGTCGCCTCCATGCTCACTTCGCCGGAGAAGTAGATCGCACCGCCGGATTCCCCCGCGTAATTTCCCCAGATGGTTGAGTTGGTGATCTGGATGAAGGCGTCTCGCGCGTATATCCCGCCTCCCGTCGAGTCGATGTTGTGTCCGGTGATAAAGATCGCGGAGAACTCCGGCTCTGCGGGGCCAGAGGCGCCATCGATCCAAACAGCGCCGCCGTCCGTGGCGGCGTTCCACACGAGCACTACATTGGATACGGTCGGCGAACCGGAGTCGATCGCGATCCCGCCGCCGTTCGTCGCTTCGTTTCCATCGATCACCAGGCTGCGGAGGGTGGGTGACGACTGCCGGATCTCGATCCCCCCGCCGTCTTCATTGTCGCCGCCCGTCAGGGTGAATCCCTCCAGGATCGCCTCCGGCCCCTCACCGTCGTCGAATCGCACCACGGTATCCTGGCTCGCTCCGTCGATGGTCGTCTGGGTGGCGCCCTGGAAGCCCAGGACATGAACGGCCTTTCCGGAGAAGTCGATGTTCTCCGTGTACCTCCCCGCGAGCACGCAGATCACGTCGCCGTCGGCGGCCGCCTTGATGGCGCTCTGGATTGTCGCGGTCTCGGTGGGCACGGCGATGACGTCGAGGCTATCGCAAGTGGTCGCCCCGTCACAGCCCTGGTCGACTCCGTCGAACCAGATCTCGGCCGCGGCGGGGTAGGCTTCCGGGTCGCTGTCGTCACAATCGCTGGCGTCGCTCGTGTATCCCTCGGGCTGGCTGCAGGCCCCCAGCGGGCTCTGGCCGTCGCCGTAGCCGTCGCCGTCCGCGTCGGGATACCAGCGCTCGGCGTCCTCCGCCTCCGGGCCGTCGATCATCCCGTCGCAGTCGTTGTCGATCCCGTCGCAGCGCTCGACGGCGGCGGGGTTCACCGCGGGATCATCGTCGTCGCAGTCGCTCGCCGCGTAGCCATCGCTGTCGGCGTCCACAGCGCTGGCGGTGCTGTTGGTGCTGACGCCAGTGTCAACCGTGGAGTCGAAGGAGGGCGGGGTGGGGTCGGGGAAGCAAGCCATCACGCCGAGAAAGGCCCAGGGATGACGGGGCAGGCTACGCATCTCAGCCTCCTACCGCGCGGCGGCGCTTGCATGACTGCCCCGAACAAGGCAGCTTCAAAAGGCTATTTGAAGCGCCCGGCCACGTCCAGCACCACCACCACGATGGCGGGCCGAGATCGCACCCTTCGAGACGCGGGGCCGACGTCAGTGGCCCTGACGCGCGCGCAGCTTCGCCAGCAGGGGGCGGTCGCGATGCGTGACCAGATTGACCACGAGCCCCGCGCGTCCAGCCCGCGCGGTGCGGCCGGCGCGGTGGAGGTAGTTGTTCACGTCCTGCGGCAGGTGAACATTGATCACCCGCTCGACGCGCGCGATGTCCAGCCCCCGAGCCCCGAGATCCGTCGCCAGCAGGACCAGCACCTCGCCGCTGCGAAAGCGGGCCAGGTTGGCGCGACGCTCGACCCGGTTCATCTCCCCCCTGAAGTTCGCGTACGCGATGCCCTCCTCGTCGAGCCACGCAGCCACCCGTTCACACTGCTCTCGTGTGTTGGCAAAGAGCAGACTGCCGACTCCCGGTGACTCCTGCAACACTGCCCGAAGCACCTCGAAGCGGCGGCCGCGGATCACGTTTCGGTTGTCCGTCCGCAGTGTCGGCACGAGGCGCTCGCTGCCTGCGGTCTGCACGATGACAGGCGCCGAGGAGAAGAGCTCTCGGATGGCCGCCCCGAGCGACCGGGGGAGGGTCGCCGAGAACATGACGAGCTGGACCTCGTCTCGACACCCCCCGGCGATGCGTCGCGCGATCGGCAGGAATCCCGGATCGAGGATCTGGTCGGCCTCATCGAAGACCAGAAGACGGACGTCTTCCAAGGTCAGGTGTCCGCGATCAAGGAGCTGCATCAGCCGGCCGGGGGTGGCGACCAGGATCTCGAAGTTGCCCCCGACGTTCCGCCGCGCCATCCTCAAGGGCGACCCGCCGAGGACCGTGCGAACCCGCAACCGAGTGGTGTGGGTCAGCTCCTTGAAGACCCTGCTGACCTGCTCGCCGAGCTCACGTCCGGGGGCCAGGACCAGCCCCCTCGGCCGACCCGGTGTCGACACCGTGGCCCCCTCGGTCTCCAGCGTCTTGAGTTGATGCAGCATGGGCAACACATACGCGAGCGTCTTCCCGCTACCCGTCTCCGAGACCCCCACGAGCGACTTCCCGTCGAGCAGATGCGGAACGGTCCGCGCCTGGATGTCCGTGGGTCGGGTCAGCCCCTGGTCGGCGAGGCTGGCCAGCAGGGTCGGGAGCAGCTGGAGATCGGAGAACGACGACAAGTAGACTCCATGGGTGGGCGAGCCGACCTCCGCTAACCCGGACGATGCGCGTCGAGACACGCGCTACCGCAGAGGTTCCTCATCTGGTGGCTCTGCGAGGCCGTGGTCTTCCGGGGGCGCATCGTCCGCGCGACGCTATCAGGTCACGCGGAACCACGGTTTCGCGGTCGGGTCGCTTCGCTCACGACTCCACGGCTCCGCGGATCGCGTCCCACGACTGCTCCGCAGCCTACAGGGCACTCTCCAGATAACTGCGGGTGAGACCGGCGTCTGCGAGGGCGCGGAGGAGGGACTCAATCAGCGCCGCGGCCCTCTCGCGATCACCCGGATTCTCGCTGGTCTGCAAGAGCCGGGCGGCGACCACCTGACGTCGGACATCGGGCCCGCGGCCGTCTGAAAGCAGTGACTGGAGTGTGCCGAGGTCGAGGCTCCGCAGGACGCCCATCGACAGCCCCAGGGTAGACCGGGCGGCGGCGTCGAGGGCCTGATCGGCCGCGTCTGATCGCCCGGCGGCCCGGTGCCGCAGGGCGGTCGCGATCGCCTGGGCGACCTGGTGGATCATGCGAACCAGATAGTCGTCCTCGAGGATATCCAGCCTCCATCCTGGCCGCAGGTCAAACGCTCAGCGTCGAGACAGCCGCTTGGCTGTCCACCGAACGACCGGGTCTGTACCCGCACGCCCCTGGTCGATCAGGTGACCGGCCATCGGCTGCATCCGCGCGGCCGATTCCATCACGCAGATCGCCAGATCCGCCTGAGGGCTCTGCGCCACCCCGCGCCGCGCGGGGCCCATGTAGAACACCGCACGGATGTCAGCGTCCGCCGCAGACTCGTTCTCCCACAGGTTGCGCACCACGGCGGGAGACCTTCTCTGGGGCGCCCGCATGCCGCCCCCGCTACGCGCGGCCAGCGCAGACTCAGCGGCGACCACCTGCGCGTCCAGACCGCCGCCCGGCCGGTCATGTCGCATCAGTCGGTGGACCAACGCAGCGCGGATGTGGGGCGCGGCCGCCGCCGGAAGAGCGTCTGCGGGGTTGCCCACCGTGCGCGATGCAGACTCATAGGAGACGTACAGCGCCTCGGCCCAGAAGCGATCCACCGTGAGCGCGCCCAGCGCCGGATCACGCGCGCCCCAGACCTGCGCGATCGTCTCGGAGATGGCGAGGGCCTCGTCCCACCCGCCGCGCGCGTCGGCCGGTGGCGCGCGCTGCGCGAGCTGACTCACCAGGTGCGCCATGCAGTGCGGCTGGAACTCGCCGGCCGCCAGGCACAGCTCCACCGCCACGCCGTACACCCGACCGCCAGCGGACTTCACCCCCTGCTCGGCGGCCTGGAACAGGCACTCGCTGCGCCACTTGCCCGGGTCCATCACCAGGCAGGCTCGGCCGGCAGCCTCCAGGTCGCCGCCGCGCGCTGCGGAGAGCGCCGTCTCGTCGGCGCAGGGCTCGTCTGCGCAGCCGCCGCTGGCGGTCCACCCGTCCACCGCCGATGTGAGGGCGATCGTGGGCAGCAGCTCCGGATCGGTGGGGCCCCCGGCCGGGCGGCTGCGGGCGCTCGCGGTGGGGCGCGGGCCTTCGAACAGGTGGGGGCGATGCGTGAGGCGCGCGCAGTAATCCTGTGCGCCTGCGTCCAGAAGCCGACAGAAGTCTGGCGGCACCGGCTGGCCCGACTCCAGGACGCTGCGCGCGACCACCAGCCGCTCCTCGGGAGACGGCACCTTCTCCAGCGCGGCCAGCCCCACCACGGGGCCGGACGCCCAGGCCGCCACAGCCACCTCCACGCGGCACTCCGCGTCCGGGCAGGCCGGGATGTCTATCAGCGGATCGCCGGTGCGCTCTGGGGTGCAGCCCGACAGCGAGAGTCCCCAGACAGAGAGGACGGGGAGCAGCGGGAGCGGGGGCACGCCGACCCCTATCCTGTGCAGCGGGCCTGGGATACGGCCGTCGGATGATCACGCGCCGCATCGCGAACGTCCTCCACTGGACCGCGCTGGGCGCGTTCGCGCTGATGGCGTTGGCCTTCTTTGAGCACGCCTCCCGCAGGATGTTCTACCGCTTCTCGCTCGACTACACGGAGCTGCCGGAGCTGGGACGGGCGGCGGCCCTCGCGGCCGGTGAGACCATCTACGCCGATCCTGCAGGACCGCCGTGGCTGGTGGCGAACTACACCCCGCTGTACACGGCGCTGAATGCCATCGCCGTCGCCGTGTTCGGTCCCCAGCTATGGAGCGGGCGCCTGATCAGCCTGCTGTGTACCGTCGGCACCGGGCTGCTCCTCGCCCGGGTGGCCCGCAGACTCGGCGCGCGGCATTCGGTGGCCGCGTTGGCTCCGCTGATGCTGTGGAGCAGCCACGTCGTCTGGCTGTACGGCACGCTGGTGCGGGTAGACCCCCTGGCGATGCTGCTGAGTGTCGGCGCGCTCGTCGTGGCCCACGAGGGCTGGCTTCAGGAACGAAGGCCCCGCGCGCTGACGACGGCCGCGCTGCTGCTGGTCGCCGCGGCGTTCACGCGGCAGACGATGGTGGCCGGCGCGTTCGCGCTCCTGAGTTGGCTGGCGTTCCATGACCGGCGCGCGCTCGCGCGGCCGCTGGCGGTGTGGGCCGGCGTCGGACTCGCGGCAGGGCTCGCGCTGCTGGCGGCCACAGATTGCCACGCGTGGTGGCACCTCGTCACCGCCAACGTAAACGAGTACCGCTGGCCGAACACGCTGTGGTTCTACCGAGAGCTGTTCTCCCTGTACGGTTGGCTCCTGCTGCTGGCGCTGGGAGGCATCGTCACGACGCGGAAGAGCCTGCAGGCCCGCCTGTGGCTGCTCTACCTGCTGGGGGCCGCGGCGGTCTCGCTCACGATTGGCAAGGTCGGGGCCAGCCTCAATTACCTGCTGGAGCTTCATGCGGCGCTCTGTCTCTTCGCCACGCTGCTGCTCTCGCGGCTGGAGCAGCGCCCTGTGTGGGCACGGCTCGGCGCATTGGTGGTGGTCCTGGCGGGGTGTCTCCACACCCTGCACACCCCGTGGGAGCGCACGAGCGCGGGGAGCGCGCGCGCGCCGACCCACTGGCAGCCCCTCGCAGAGTGGGCGAACCGGCAGGCGTTCGTCTCGATGCCCTCTCTGGAGGACGCCCGTGCGCATGCGCGGCTGGCGGAGACCCTCGCCGACGTCCCCGGTGACATCATCGTCGAGGACATGGACTTCACGCTCACACGGGGCCGCCCCATCCTGCTGCAGCCGTTCGAGATCACGCAGCTCGCGCGGCAGGGGGTGGTGGACAGCGCGCCGATCGTGTCAGCGTTCGCGGAGGAGCGGTTCTCGCTGGTGCTGCTACAGTTCGACCTGCACGGCGACCCCACGCAGATTCACGATGATCGGTTCAGCCCGCTCATGCGGACGGCGCTGAGAGAGCACTACCGGCTGGTGGGGCAGCAGGCCGGGTATTGGATCTACGCAGCGCGGGCCGCCCACATTCCCCAACCTAACGAGGAACGACCTCGACCAGCGCCCGCCCGATGACATCTGCGACCATCTCCACGCCCACCAGCAGCCCATCGAAGTCTCCCTCACCGTCTGAATCCACCGTGATCTGCAGCGGCTTGCGCAGCGCCGTGACCGCGGCGATGTTCGCATCGCCCTTCTTCTCCTCCCCTGCAGACGTCATCGCCGCCCGGAGGCGTCCATCAGAGACGTAGACACGGGCCACCGTCGACAGGAGCGCCCTCCCCTCCGCGGTGAACGTGCCCTTCATCTCCACGCCCAGGTAGGCGTCGCACCCGCTTCGGGCGTCCATGGTGGTCATCCATTCCCCGTCGCTCTCCAACTTCGGCCAGTCCGCGCCGGTCAGGCGGCGGGTCCCGTCGGCGGCGACCGACCACCGCTCGCCGCTATTCTGCGGCGCCCCCGCCTCCCCCGGATCGGACGCGTTGAGCACTCCCCCGTCGATCTTCTTGAAGACCAACCCCGCGCGCGCAGACAGGCCAGCCAGGAGCGTCTCCTGCATTGCATCCACCATGATCTGCAGGCCCTCTGGGGTGAACGCCGCCTGCTGGATGGAGGTCGCCGCGCCGACGCCTTCCGCGTCTTCCACCGTCTGCACGGCGGGCGGCGTGGATGCCTCGAGCACCACCGCGTAGGCGCACACGTCCACGACCGCATGCTCGCCGCTCAGGTAGGCGAGGGCGTCCCCCACCGAGGCGGACGGCGATCGGGTCAGCTTCTGGGCGGCCTTCGCCTGACCGGACTCCGGCAGCGCGAAGTAGGTCGGGGGAGACGTCGCCCCTGCCTCGGCACCAGCGGACAGCAGGAAGGCGGACAGAACCGGCATCATGGGGAGCCTCCGGGCGTCCTCGCGGTCTAACCGGTCGCGCTATGCTCCCTCCATGCCCGGTCCTCTCCTCCCCCTCTCCCGCGGCATCGACCGCCTCACCAGCGCGATCGGCGCCGCCGTCACCTGGCTCACCCTGCTGATGGTGCTGATCGGCGCCTTCAACGCCACCGTGCGCTACGCCAGCCGATTCACCGGGGTGAATCTGTCCTCCAACACCTTCATCGAGCTGCAGTGGTACCTGTTCAGCGCGGTGTTCCTGCTGGGGGCGGCGGCCACGCTCCGGCGCGATCGGCACGTGCGCGTGGATGTACTGTTCGGGCGCCTCGGCGACCGCGCGAGGGCCGGCATCGACATCGCAGGCGGCCTGCTGTTTCTGCTCCCGTTCTGTGTGTTCGGGGTGTGGACCTCTATCCCGATGGTTGTCGACTCGTGGGCGGTGTGGGAGGCGTCGCCGGACCCGGGCGGTCTGCCGCGCTGGCCGATCAAGACCCTGATCCCGGTGGCGTTCGCGCTCCTCGGCCTGCAGGGCATCTCGGAGATCATCCGCAGGATCGCCGCGCTCCGGGGAGTGGCTGATGGAGAGTGAGCTGCTCGGACCGCTGATGTTCGTCGTGGCGTTCGGCCTGATCTTCTCGGGCTACCCGGTGGCGTTCTCGCTGGGCGGCACGTCGCTCATCTTCGCCGCCATCGGCGTGGCAGCCGGGTACTTCGACTGGGCGCTGCTCACGGCGTTCCCCCAGCGCACTTTCGGCGTGATGGGCAACTACGTTCTGCTGGCCGTGCCGTTCTTCATCTTCATGGGCACGATGCTTGAGCGCTCTCGGCTCGCCGAGGACCTGCTCACCACCATCGGCATGCTGTTCGGGCGGCTGCGCGGCGGGCTCGCGCTGGCGGTGGTGTTCGTCGGCGCGCTGCTGGCCGCGGCGACCGGGGTGGTCGGTGCGTCCGTGGTGGCGATGGGCATGATCTCCCTGCCGGTCATGACACGGTACGGCTACTCCCCCAAGCTATCGGCGGGGGTGATCACCGCCTCGGGAACATTGGGCCAGATCATCCCGCCCAGCGTGGTGCTGGTGGTGCTGGCCGACCAGCTCGGTATCTCCGTCGGCGACCTGTTCGTCGGCGCGCTCATCCCAGGGCTCATGCTGGCCGGACTGTACGCGCTCTATGTTGTCTTCGTCGCGTGGCGCGATCCGGAGAGCGCCCCTGCCCTTCCGCCCGAGGCCCGCGATGTACACGGCGCCGCGCTGGCGAGCCGGGTGATGCGGGTGATGATCCCACCGCTGGCGCTCATCTTGTTGGTGCTCGGCAGCATCTTCCTCGGGGTGGCCACGCCCACCGAGGCCGGCGCCCTCGGGGCGGTCGGGGCGCTGGTGCTGGCCGGGCTCAACAAGCGACTCGATGGCCCCGCGCTGCGTCAGACCATGACCGAGACCACCCACCTCACGACGATGGTGGTCTTTCTACTGATCGGGTCGACGGCGTTCTCGCTGGTGTTCCGCGGACTCTACGGCGACATCTGGATCGAGGATCTGCTGACCGGGCTGCCGGGCGGGAAGATCGGGCTGCTGCTGGTGGCCAACCTGGTCATCTTCGTGCTCGGGTTCTTCATCGACTTCTTCGAGATCGCGTTCATCATCCTGCCCCTGCTGGTGCCCGCCGCGCGGATCGTTGGCATCGACCTGGTCTGGTTCGGGGTCATGATCGGGATGAATCTACAGACCAGCTTTCTCACGCCGCCGTTCGGGTTCTCGCTGTTCTATCTGCGAGGGGTCGCTCCGCCGGAGATCACCACGGCCGATATCTATCGGGGAGCGCTTCCGTTCATCGGGATCCAGCTGGTTGGGTTGATCTTGATTTGCCTGTTCCCGGAGCTGGTGACCGGTCTGCTGTCGGATTGACCTCGCGCCCCTTCGCGGATCGTGATCCGTGGATCGCGGTCTCGTGGAGTCGCGGGGCGAGAAGTCGTGGACCCATGAGGTCGTGTGTCCGTAGATACGCGGAGTCGAGGAGGCCGAGGAGGCGACCGATCTCGCGGTTCCACGTTGATACGGACCCGTGGAAGCTCGGTTTCGCGGAAACAGGGTTTCTCAACACCGCGGTCCACGTCTGCGCGAGTCCACGATCCACGGGCCACCGCCTCTGCCTCAACACTGGCAGAGCAGGGAAGTGACCCGTCGTGGCTCTACCGCGAGATGACGTGAATGAGCGAGCCTGACTATCGAGCGCCGGCTTCTTCGGGGGCCGCGGGGGCACCCTGGTCTGCTGCGTCAGCGGGTCCACCAACACCGGTGGTCTCGTCGGGCGTCAGCTTGCCCTCTCTGGCCAAGCGCCTGCGCTCTGCCTTCTCCGCCTTCTTGGCGGCCCTGGCCATCTCGCGCTGGCGCTTCTGGAAGGCGTGGTTCGGCTTGCGAGCCATGTTCTCTCTCGTCCGGGGGAAAAAGAGCCTCTTCGACCCCGGCAGGACGCCGGAGTCGAAGAGTTCGTGGTTGTGTGGGGGTGCCTACCAGCGACCGCCGCCGCCGCCGCCGCCGCCACCGCGGTAACCGCCGCCGCCGCCGCCGCCGCGGTAGCCGCCGCCGCCGCCGTCACGACGACCGCCGCCGCCGCCGTCACGACGACCGCCACCACGACTGCCACGCTCCTGGGCCTCGTTGACCCGGATGGTGCGACCGTCGAGGGACTGGCCGTCCAGCGCGGCGATGGCCGCCTCGGCCTCGGCATCGGAGGACATGGTGACGAAGCCGAAGCCCCGGCTACGGCCGGAGTCACGGTCCTTGATCACCTTGGCTTCACGGACGGTGCCGTGTGCGGCGAACGCATCGTTGAGGGAGTGGTCATCGGTGTCCCAGGAAAGGCCACCGACAAAGAGCTTGTTGCCCATTTCATTTCTCTTCTTGTTGTTGCCCTTACCGGCATTCAGCCGTGGGCGTGACGTGCAGGCGAAGGGCCTGCATTCCAGAAGGACCAGAGTGGTCCTGAAAGATGTCGGCGTGCTTATGCTGCCGGCAATCGCAATCCCATTGGTCGCAGCACTCGCACGGTCGCAGGTCTGACGATGGGCGCCCTCTAAGCCCTCGGGTACCCACCGCGCCACAAGAAAACCGTTGGTTCCTGCGAGACTTCTGCTCACCTACCCACCCCCATGGGATAGCCCCGCGCCAGGAGAGACCCGATGCCGACCCGCCTCGAACACAAGCTCACAGGCCTGGTAGGACGAGCCAGCCGCGACTTTCAACTCATCGAGTCCGGCGACCGCGTCATGGCATGCGTCTCGGGCGGCAAGGACAGCTTCGTGATGCTGCACCTGCTCCGCCGCGTCCAGCGCAGGGCCCCGTTTCCGTTCTCGATCGTGGCCGTCAACCTCGACCAGGGCCACCCCGGCTTTCCGCGCCAGATGCTCGAGGACTGGCTCATCGGCCAGGGCTACGAGACCCGGATGCTCCGGCAGGACACCTACTCCATCGTGCTGGACAAGATCGCCCCGGGCAGGACCATGTGCTCGCTGTGCTCCCGCCTCCGCCGCGGGATCCTGTACAACGCCGCCCAGGATCTGGGCTGCACCAGGATCGCGCTCGGCCATCATCGCGACGACATCATCGAGACCCTGATGCTGAACGTGCTCTACGCCGGTCAGATCAAGGCGATGCCGCCCCGACTGCGCTCCGACGACGGCCGCAACGTCGTCATCCGTCCCCTGACCTACTGCGTCGAAGCAGAGATCGCGGAATTGGCTGCCGAGCTGAAGTTTCCGATCATCCCCTGCGACCTGTGCGGCACCCAGGAGACCCTCCAGCGGCAGCGCATCAAGAAGCTGCTGGCCGGTCTCGCCGCCGAGAACCCGAAGGTGCCCGGCAACATCTTCGCGTCGCTGCGCAACGTGCGCCCCAGCCACCTGCTCGACGGCGCCATCCGGGAGCAGGCTGGTCTGCATGCCCTGACCGGAGAGGCGCTGCGCTCCACCGTGAACCTGGCGGCGACTCCCCCTCCGACGAGTGGGTCCTAGCTGCTCGAGTGTCGGTGAACACCCACAGTCGGGCTCTCACGCTCGTTCCCGTTGTGGAGTGATCGATGTCGCTGTGGAGCAGTCGTGGACCGCGGTCCGTGGAGTCGTGAGCGAGGCGACCCGACCGTGAGGCCGCTCCAGGGAAAGAAGTCTCCCATGATCGGCATGCGAGTCCACTGGCGTG
>CAYXGP010000095.1:3067-28623 GCA_964464515.1 uncultured Enterobacterales bacterium | reverse complement strand
GCGGTTCTGAAGACACAGGCGGTTCTGAAGACACAGGCGGTTCTGAAGACACAGGGTCAGGAGGCAGGGCCAGCCCTACCTGGCTGCGGCGGGAGCCCTATCTCGCTGCGGCAGGAGACAGCCGCTTGGCGCCACAGGGCAACAGCTTCGCTCCGGTGGTAGCCATGCCGTCCGCGCCGATCCGCTCCAGGGTGAAGCGCTCAGAGCCGGGGACGAGGGGCGGCGCCGCAGAGCTGAACTCCGCCCGCCAGCCGCTGCCGCCGTAGTCGGTGGAGTGCTCGCGCCCGTCGGCGGTGTCCGGGTGGTGGTACTCGAAGTGCTCGGGCCAGTGATCGAAGTCCATCACGGGGCCGGGCTGGTAGGCCCGGTACAGCCGCTCGTAGGCGTCGCGCATGACCTGCTCGGACATGCCGTTGACGTTGATGAACTCGTCTTCGTACAGCGCCTGCTCGATGGACAGCCAGTTGAGGTGATCGATCCGACTCCGGATGAGACCCTCGCGCTCGGCGTTGCGGTAGACCGTGGTCCCCGGCATCAGCGAGAGGTACTTCACGCGGGTGATGTGACCGTACTCCTCGGCCCAGCGACACATGTGATCGAGGGTCTCCTCGGTCTCGCCGGGCAGCCCCACGATGGTCAAGCCGCCGAAGCGCACGCCGGCCTCGTAGGTGAGGCGCTGCGCGCGCACGGTGAGGTTCTCGGTGTTGCCCTTGCGGGCCTCCTTGAGCACGTTCTTGCCCAGCGACTCCACGCCGTACAGCGCGATGTCGCAGCCGGCCTCGCGCATCGCGTCGAGGCGCTCCTTGTCGACGTCCGCGCAGCGGGTCAGGCAGGTCCAGCGCACGTCGTGCTGCTTGATGACGTCGAGGATCTCCAGCGTCTGCCGCTTGTGCGCCGTGAATGTGAGATCGACGAAGAAGATGAAGTCGATGTCGTGCTTCGCCTTCAGGTCTGTCAGCTCGGCGTCCAGCTTCGCGGGAGACTTCGCGCGCTCCAGCGGCGTGGTGCGGTAGCAGAAGGAGCAGTCCATCTTGCAGCCCCGACTGTACGAGGCGATGATCTGCTTCTGGAGGCCCCTGGGCTCCTGCGACTGAGGCCACAGGTCGAGGTTCATCCTGGGCAGGGCGTCGAGGTCCATCATCTGGCCGCGGGCCGGCGTGGCGCGCCACCCCCCCTCGGCGGGGCGGTACCAGATGCCGCGGACCTGCTCGAGATCGCGCAGGCACTCTCGCCTGGTGTACGCCTCCATGAGCTCGAGGATGGTGATCTCACCCTCGCTGATCACCGCCACGTCGCAGGCCGTCTCGGCCATGAACAGCTCAGGCTCGGAGGTGACGAGGGAGCCGCCGCAGATGACCGGCATGTTCGGGGCGTCGGCCTTGACGCGGGCGATCAGCTCGGAGATGAAAGGAAAGTTGTCTTCGAACGTGCAGACACCGAGCACGTCTGTGCCCGCCATGATCTGTCGATAGGCGCTCTCGATGGGATCGGGCGTGAAGCGCACGTCGACGATGCGGACCGGGTAGCCGGCGTTGAACAACACCGTGGAGATGTATGAGGCACCCTCGTAGGGGGACGTCAGGAAGAACTCCCAGCCCCTCGGCATGCTGAACGGCGACGGGCCCACCAGCAGCGTGAACCGCGGCTTCGAGGAGTCGGTGGTCACCGGCGCGGCGTCCTGCGCGCGCATCAGCTCGCGGTAGCGGTCATCCACCGAGGTGTCGGCGTTGGCATACAGAAATGGGGCGAGTGAGGGCTGGTAGGCCATGGTTCACCTGCTCTGGGGGCACCACGAGCTTAGCCCGACCCGCCCCCCATCGCAGGCGAGCAGCCCCGTCTGTTGCCGTGATATTCGTTTATCTTATAGAATGTTCAGATCATTCGATTTCCCTTATACTGAGACCCTGTCCATGATGGCCCTGTCGCACAGCGCGACCCGAACCCCAAAACGGAATCCCAGACAGGAGCCGACATGAACTACCCAGACACCCCGAGCCTCGCGGGCGACCGCGTCCCGTCCGTCACCTTCTACGTCCGCCGCGACGGCGATCCCGCGCCCCTCGACACCGACGACGTCTTCGCGGGCAAGCGCGTGATCGTCTTCGGGCTGCCGGGCGCCTTCACGCCGACCTGCTCGTCATCTCATGTGCCGCGCTACAACGAGCTCGCGCCCACCTTCCGCAAACTCGGAGTCGATACGGTGGCGGTCGTCTCCGTCAACGATGGCTTCGTGATGGACGCCTGGCAGCGTGATCAGGGGGCCGACGACGTGCTCTTCCTGCCCGACGGCAACGGCGAGTTCAGCGCCGGCCTCGGCATGCTGGTCAGCAAGCACGGCCTGGGCTTCGGCCGCCGGTCCTGGCGCTACTCCATGCTGGTCAACGACGGCGTCATCGAGAAGGTGTTCATCGAGCCCGACGAGCCCGGCGATCCCTTCCAGGTCTCCGACGCCGATACCATGCTGAACCACCTGGGCGGCGCGCCCCCCTCCGAGATCACGCTGTTCAGCAAGGCGGGCTGTCGTCACTGCCAGCGCGCGCGTGCGTTGCTCACCGAGCGGGGGCTCTCCTTCGAAGAGATCCGCCTCGATCACGGCGTCAGCTTCAAGACCCTGCGCAACGTCACCGGTCGCACGACGACCCCCCAGATCTACATCGACGGCGAGCACATCGGCGGTACAGAGGACCTCGAGCAGCACCTCCAGTAGGGGCACGACCATGCACGGACTCCCAGTGACTCCAGACCCGGTGACTCCAGACCCGGTGACTCCAGAGCAGCCCCTGGACGTCGCGATCATCGGCGCCGGCACGGCGGGCCTCTCCGCCCGCCGCGAGGTGGCCCGGCAGACCGATCGCTATGTGGTCATCGACGACGGTCCGCTGGGCACGACCTGCGCGCGGGTCGGCTGCATGCCCAGCAAGGTGCTCATCCAGATCGCCAACGACTACCACCGTCGGCACGCGCTCGCGCAGATGGGCATCGACGGCGCGGAGCACCTCACGATCGATCGCCGGGCGGCGATGCGCCACGTCCGCGCGCTGCGCGACCGCTTCGTGCGCAGCGTCATGGGAGGCATGGAGGGCTGGCGACAGACGCATCTGTTGCGCGGCCGAGCGGTCTTCCGCGGGCCGGGCGAGCTGGAGGTGGATGGGGAGATCGTGCGGGCGCGGCGGGTGATCATCGCCACCGGGTCCAGCCCGCTCGTCCCCGCCCCGTGGCGCGCGCTCCGTCGGCACCTGATCGACACCGACCAGTTCTTTGAGCTGGAGAGCTTGCCTGAGGAGATCGCGGTGATCGGCCTCGGAGTGATCGGCCTGGAGCTGGGCCAGGCGCTGAGCCGCCTGGGAGTGCGGGTGCGGGCATACACGCGCAGCAAGGCGCTGGGTGGACTGTCCGATCCCGCACTCCAGGATCACGCGCTGGAGCTGGCGGCAGCTGAGTTCTCCGTGACGCGGGCCGCCGTGGACTCGCTGCGCGAGCGCGACGGACGCCTGATCGTTCGGGCCGACGGCGCGGAGCACGCGGTGGACAAGGCGCTGCTGGGCATGGGGCGCCGCCCCAACATCGCGGGCCTCGGCCTGGAGACGCTGGGCGTGCCGCTCGATGCGCGCGGGATGCCCCCCTACGATCGCGGGACGTACCGCATAGAGGGCGCCGAGGTCTACTTCGTCGGCGACGTCAACGGCGCGCGGCCGCTGCTGCACGAGGCCGCTGACCAGGGACGCATCGCCGGCTACAACAGCGCGCGCGAGGAGGATCGCTGCTTCGCCCGACGCGCGCGGCTGGCGATCACCTTCAGCGATCCCAACATCGCGGTGGTCGGCCGCAGCTGGGCGGAGCTGCAGGCCGAGGGCGCCGACTTCGTCACCGGCGCGGTCTCGTACGCGGGGCAGGGTCGGGCCATCGTGAAGCTGGAGGAGAAGGGACGGCTGCACGTCTACGTCGATCGCCAGACCGGCGCGCTGCTGGGAGCGGAGCTGCTCGCGCCGCACGGCGAGCACCTGGCCCACCTGCTGGCGTGGGCGATCGCCGCCGGGCTGTCGGTGCGGGAGGTCCTGGGCCTGCCGTTCTACCACCCGGTGCTCGAAGAGGGCGTGCGCACGGCGCTGCGCGACGCCGCCGGGCAGGTCACCGCGCCGCGCGGCGAGCTGGAGGTGCTGCGCTGCCAGGATCCCCCCGTGGGCTGCTGGAGCTGACCGGCATGGCGACCCACACCCAGTTCCGGTACGCCCTGGCCGTGGCGCGCCACGGATCGTTCTCCGGCGCGGCGCGGGCCGCCGCCATCTCGCAGCCCGCGCTGTCGATGCAGATCGCCCGCCTGGAGGATGAGCTGGGGGTGCGCCTGTTCGATCGCAGCGCGCGGCCCGTCGCGATCACCCCCGCCGCTGCGGCGCTGCTGCCGCACTTCCAGGCCGTCATCGACCGTCATCGCCACATCGCCGAGGTCGCCGCCAGTCTCACGGGCGCGCTGACCGGCAGCTACCGTCTGGGGCTGATCCCGACGCTGGCGCCGACGCTGCTGCCGCTCGTCCTGCCGCAGTTCGCGCGGAGCTGCCCCGATGTGCGGCTGGAGATCCGCGAGGCCACCACCGACGCCATCCTGGACGCGCTACGCCGCGACACGCTCGACGGAGGGATCCTCGCCACCCCGCTGGACGAAGCGGGCATCGAGGAGTGGCGGCTGTTCGACGAGCCGCTGAGCCTGCTCGCCGGGCCCGGCGTGTCCCTCCCCGACCGCGACGTCTCGCTGAGTGAGCTGCCGATGGACCGCCTCGTGGTGATGGACGAGGGCCACTGCCTGCGCACCCAGGTGCTCGACCTGTGCGCGCTGCGAGACGCCGGCGCGCCCCGCTTCCGTATTCAGGCGGGCAGCATCGCCACCCTGGCCGCGGTGGTCACAGGCGGGGCGTGGATCACCGTCCTGCCGGAGCTGGCCCTCGACGCGCTCGACCCGGCGACGCGCGCCGGCCGGGTGCGACAGTTCTCCGGACCCACGCCCTACCGGGAGGTGGGCTTCGTCAGCCGCCGAACGGAGCTGCGATCCGCGATCCGCGAGCGCCTGATCGCAGCCGTCCGCCGCTCGGTGGAGGACCGGGGCGCGGTGGAGGGCATGCTGCTGCTGCCCCGCTGATCGCACCCGGCCCATGAAAACAGGACCGTCGGGATGGAGAGGGCCGCCGGGTTAGCGAGGGCGTCGATGCCCGCACCTGTTCCCCGTCGCCAGATCTTCCTCGTTCTCGGGGCGATGTTCGCCTTCTCGCTGATGGCGATCTTCACGCGAGGAGCCCAGGCACCGTTCCTCACCATCTCTGCGTGGCGCGCGATCTTCGTGGCAGCCGTGTTCGGCGTCTGGGCCGCGGCGGCCGAGGGCGGTGTGGCAGCCCTGCGGCCCGATCGGCCCACCCTGCGCATCGGCGGCCTGCTGGGTCTGGCCCTCGCGCTGGCCTCCTCGACGTTCGTGGGCGGCTATGCGTTCACCACGGTCGCCAACACCATCTTCCTGCACAACCTCGCGCCGGTGATCGTGTTCCCGCTGGCGTGGTGGACCGCCCGCGAGAAGCCCAGCCCCGCGGCCCTCACCGGCACCGCCATCGCGCTGTTCGGGGTGGCGATGCTGTCGGGCGTGAGCGTCCTGCAGCTGTCGCACTTCGCCAACCCGCGGTTCATCATCGGCGACGTGCTCGCGCTGATGTCGGCGGTCGGGTACGGCGGCGTGCTGGTCGCGACCCGCGCCGCCCGCGTCGCGCAGACCCCGATCATCGGCACCCTGTTCGTGGCGTGGACCACCGCCGCGGTGGTGCTGTGCGCCATCGCGGGGCTGGCCGGGCAGCTCGCTCTGCCCATGGCCGCGTGGCCGTGGGTGCTGGGTCTGGCGGTGATCTGCACCAACGTGCCGTTCTACCTGCTCAACCTCGGCATGCGCTCGGTGGGCGCGGGCCTGGCGGCGGTGCTGTCGCTGTCGGAGGTGGTCTTCGCCACCCTCCTCGGCATGCTGGCCTTCGGCGAGGAGCTGTCCTCGCTGGGGTGGATCGGCGGCGCGCTGGCCGCAGCTGGCGTGGTGTACGCGGTCGCCACCCCAGACACTCCGCCGGCCGCCGAGCAGGCACAGCTCCCAGCAGCAGCGCACCGCCGACGCGCCCTCCGGGTGGCGCTGGCCCTCGGCTTGCTCAACGTCGGCGCGCTGAGCGCGCTGCTCGTCGGCGCCAACAGCGGGCTGCTCCTGGCCTGGATCGCGTTGGTGGCGCTGCTCCGCCTGGGGCTGCCCCTGGCGCTGGCCTCGTTGGATGGTCACCTGCGCCCCCTGCTCAGCGGCGCGACCGGCGTGGGGGCCGCGGTGGCGCTGGCGGGGCTGGTCCTGCGCGGCGGCTGGAGCGGCGGCGAGGGGGATCTGCTGGTGGGCCTGCTGGCGCTCGCTGCGGCCTTCATCGACCAGCGTCTCGCCCACACCGACCCCGCGCCGCTGCTGCGGCTGGCGCTGGTCCTCCTGGGGGTCGGTCAGCTCGCCGCCCTGGGGGGGCATCCCGGTGGTGCTGTGCTGGCGCCGATCGGCGCGGCGGCCGTCGCGCTCGTGGCGGTGCGCCTGGTGATCGCGGAGCTACGCGGACAGCTCTCCACCACGCCACCCCATCGCACACCGGATCTCGCGGCCCCCGCGGCGGCCCTGGCGCGTCTGGCACAGCCCCGCCCGCTCCTGCTGCTGCTCGGCGGCGCCGCTGCGCTGGGCGGGATCCGCGCCATCCCCACCGGACACGTCGGCGTCGTGGAGCGCCTCGGCTTTCCGCTGCCCGACCTCGCCGAGCCCGGTCTGCATGTGCGCTGGCCACCGCCCGTCGAGCAGCTCACGATCATCGATCGCGCGCGCTCGCGCAGCTTGCGGGTGGCCGACACCGACACCCCCCTGCTGTGTGGCGATCACGCGCTGATCAGCGCGCGGGCTACGCTGCACTGGACCGTCGGCGACGCCCCGGACTTCGCGTTCTCCGCAGAGGACCCCACGAGCGCCCTGGCCCGGCTGGCGCGCGCCGCGCTGGTGGTGGCTGTGGGGCAGCGTCCACAAGACGACGTGCTCACCACCGGTCGTGCCGAGATCGAGGCGCAGGTGGCCGAGCTGACGCAGCAGCGCGCGGACGGTCTGGCCCTGGGCGTGAACGTCGAGGGGGTACAGCTCGTCGCCAGCGCCGTCCCGCCCCCGGTGACCGCGGCCTTCCTGGACGTGATCAACGCCGGGGAGGACCGGCAGACCGCCATCAACCAGGCCGAGGCGTACGCCGCGGATCTCATCCCGCGCAGCCGCGGGGAGGCGCTGGGCGTGCTCAGCCGCTCCGAGGGAGAGGCCGCACGTCTGACCGCGCAGGCCGAAGGCGAGGTCGGACGGATCGACCAGATCCGCGACGGCAGCGCCCGCGCGCCGGGGATCGCCCGTGAGCGGCTGGCCCTGGAGAACCTGGAGCGCGCGCTCTCTGCCGATCAACGGGTGCTCGTCGTCTCTGACGAGATCGGCCTGTGGTTGGGCGGCGAGCAGGTGCTGAAGCTCGCGGAGGTCTCCCCCTGATGTCGTCTCCCCTTCGCTGGATGCTCCCCCTCGCCGGGGCGCTCGCCGCGCTCACCGCCGCCAGCCTCTTCACCGTGGACGCCCGCGAGGTCGCGGTGGTCAGCGCTTTCGGAAGGCCCGTGCGCACGATCACCGCGCCCGGCCTGCAGCTCCGGCTGCCATGGCCCATCCACGAGGTGGTGCGCTTCGACGCGCGCGCGCGGCTGCTGGAGGTCCCCCCGGCCGAGCTGCTCACCCGCGACAAGAAGAACCTGGTGATCGAGGCCCTGGTGATCTGGCGGGTGGCCGATCCCGTGCGGTTCCTCGAAGCCGTGGGCGGCGACGCCGCCGCGGAGGTCCAGCTCTCCGACCTCGCGGTGAGCCGCATCGCCGCCGCGCTGGGCCAGCGCGACTTCTCCGATCTGATCTCGGTGGACACCGAGCGCACTGCGCTGCTGCCTGAGGCGCTCACCGCGCAGCTCGGGCAGGCCGCGACGGCGCGGCTGGGAGTGGAGGTGCTGCGTGTGCAGATCAGCCATGTCGGCTTCCCGCTGCAGAACCAGCAGTCGATCTACGAGCGGATGCGGGCCGAGCGCCTGCGCATAGCCAACGCGTACCGCTCCGAGGGGGCGGAGAAGGCCGCGGTCATCCGAGCCCAGGCCGATCGCCAGGCCGCCGAGCTGCTGGCCGCAGCCGAGCGCGACGGCGCGATGATCCGCGCCCGAGCCGAGGGCGCAGCGGCGCGACTCTACACCGAGGCCCACGCGCGCGATCCGGAATTCTACCGGTTCCTGCGCCGGCTGGAGGCGACGGAGGCCGTGCTCGATGAGCAGGCGGTGATCGTACTCGACGCAGACAGCGCACTGCTGGCGCCCCTGCAGGCGACCCCGTGAGCGGGAGTTAGACTCCCTACCATGCGTGATCAAGCCAGCACCACCGCCGAGGCCGTGTGCCTGTTTCGGGCCCGCGAGACCCTCAGAGACGACGACGTCCGCGTCCTGTCCGACCCCTACGCGCAGCACTTCCTGGGACCGATGGGCCGGGCAGGCCTCGCCACCTGGCGGGTCAGCGGGAAGGTGGGCGCGGCCGTAGAGCGCGCGGTGCCCGGGCTGGCTTCGTTCGCGGTCTCCCGTCATCGCTTCATCGACGACGCGCTGCTCGCGGCGCTGAAGGGCGACATCGAGCAGGTGGTGATCTGCGGCGCGGGCTACGACGCGCGGGCGTGGCGGCTGGCCGACGCCCTGGCCGGCCGACCGATCTTCGAGGTCGATCATCCGGCCACCGCGGCCCGCAAGCGCGCGCTGGTCGCGGGGCTCGACCTGCCCGAGGTCGACCGCCGCGTGGCAGAGATCGACTTCCAGACCCGGTCTGGAGGGACGCAGACGCTGGCCGATCGCCTGCCGGCGGCGGGGTTCTCCGTGGGCGCCCCCACCTTCTTCGTGTGGGAGGGGGTGACGATGTACCTCCGTCGCGCGGCGGTGCAGGGCACCCTGGAGGCGCTGGCCGCCCTGGGCGGGCCAGGCTCGGAGCTGGCGTTGGACTCGTTCTTCCTGCCCGAAGACGGCGACATCGGGGCCACGGTCTCGCGGATGGCGACCGGCTTCTTCGATCTGCTCTCCGAGCCGCTGCTGTTCGCGATGCACCCCGAAGACATGCCAGACTTCCTGGCGCGACACGGATGGGCCGCGACCGACGTGGTGACGGCCGCCGGTCTGGAGTCCCGCTACATCCGCGACGGCCGGCGAGTCTACCCCACCTGCTACGTCGTCTCCGCGCAGCGCGCGGGCTGAGAGCCTGGGGGGATGGGCCGCACGATCCTGCTCGGACTCGCCGCGCTGACGTCGCTGTGGATGCTCGAGGGCGTCATGGCGATCGACCAGGGCGAGGCCGCGGTGGTGTTCCGGTTCGGCGCGCCCGCCCGCACCGCCTCCGCGGGGCTGCACCTGCGCGCGCCGTGGCCGATCGAGACCCACACCGTCGTGCGCATGGCCGAGGTCCGGCGCGTCGAGACCGGCGCGCAGCGCATGCTCACGGGAGACACCAACCTGGTCGATCTGGCGCTGGTGGTGCAGTACACCGTCGGCGATCCGCTGGCCCACGAGCTGAGCCTGCGGGCTCCTTCCGCGGTCGTCATCGCCGAGGTCATCGCCGCCGCCACCGCGGTGGTCTCTACGATGGACGTCGATCGGCTGCTGACCACCGGGCGCGCGGAGCTGCAGCAGCGCGTCGTCACGCTCAGCCAGGAGCGCCTCGACGCCCTGCGCAGCGGGCTCCGACTCGACGACGTGGAGGTGGCCGAGCTGGGCCCGCCACCCGCCGTGGTGGACGCCTTCAACGACGTCTCCAGCGCGCGGGGCGATCGCGAGACGCTGGCGCTGGGCGCCGAGGCCTACGCCTCCACGGTGGTCCCGGACGCCCGCGGAGCCGCGGCGCAGAAGATCGAAGCCGCCCGCGCCGACGCCAGCCGGCGCGTCGCTGGCGCCACGGCAGAGGTCGAGCGGTTCAGCCTGCTGTCCGAAGCAGCTCACGGCGGCGCCGCCGCGGTACGCGCGGCGCTGATCGCCCAGACCGCCGCGCGCGTGGGGGAGCAGGCCCACGTCATCGTCGCGCGCCCCGGAGATCGCGTGCATCTCCCCTCCCTTCCCGACACCACGGACGGCCGATGAAGCACCTGCAAGCCCTCATCGTCCTGGTGATCGTGGTCAATGTCGTGATCCTGGTGCTGCTCCTGCTGCGCCAGCCGGAGGGCGCGGCGCCCCTGGAGAGCGTGCTCACGCCCCTCGCCAGCGACGCCGCGATGGAAGGCAGCCGCTACGATCTGTCCGATCGCACAGACGAGCTGAACATCGTGCTGATCAGCATGGACGCTCTGCGCTACGACCACACGGGGCTGGCCGGCGGGGGGCAGGGGCTCACCCCCAACCTCGACCGGTTCGCCGACGAGGCGGTGGTGTTCCACGACGCGGTGTCCGCTGCACCCTGGACGCTGCCGTCGCACATGTCTGTGTGGACCGGCCGCTGGCCCACCGTGCACGGCATCACCAACAAGCTCAAGCTGCTGTCGCGCGACCAGATGGTCGAGACGTCCCTGTCAGCAGGCATCGAGACCTACCCGGACGCGCTGATTCGCCAGGGCTGGGTCGCGGGGGGATTCACCGGGGGCGCGGGGGTGCAGGGCCGCTACGGCTTCTCTCGGAGCTTCGACACCTACCTCGACGACCGCTACTTCGGCGGCACCGACTACACCGTGCCGGCGGCGCTGGAGTGGCTGCGCAGCCACGAGCGCGAGCGGTTCTTCCTCTTTCTGCACGGCTACGACACCCATGGGCAGTACCCCCTGCCGGACGGGGCCCTCGCCGACGTCGACTACAGCGGCGCGCTGGACGGCAGCATCGAGGAGCAGGCGCGTCTGCGAGAGCAGGGACTGGAGTCGATCGAGAACCCCGGCGACCCCTCCGACCTGGGCGGGGAGCTGAGCGCCGACGACGCGCGGTTCCTGGCCGAGGCCTACGCCAGCAAGGTGCGACTGGCCGATCAGCGGGTCGGCGCCTTCCTGGACGAGCTGCGCGCCCGCGGCCTCCTCGATCGCACCATCGTCGGCATCATCTCCGATCACGGCGACGAGTTCATGGAGCACGGCGCGCTGGACCACGGGCACTCGCTGTATCAGGAGCAGGTACACGTCGTGATGATGCTGCGGCTTCCGGGGTACGCCCGGCGCCACGACATCCCGCAGATGGTGCGCACGATCGACCTCTTCCCCACCGTGTTCGACACGCTCGGGCTTCCAGGGCTGGACGGGGTCGATGGCCGGAGCATGCTCCCGCTGCTCCGCGGCCAGCCGTGGGCCGAGCCCGCGTTCGCCGAGACCGACTACCGGCTGTTCGTCCACCAACGCATGCTACGGGTCGGCAAGCACAAGCTGATCCTCGATCTGCTCGACGGCGGGCGCGAGCTGTACGATCTCTCCGCAGATCCGGGCGAGCGCAGCGATATCAGCTCGTCGGAGCCGCGTCGGACCTACGAGATGGAGCAGCAGCTCCGGGGATGGATGGAGGAGATGGGCACCAACCCCCAGGATTATCTGGGGGTGCGGCAGGATCCGATCACCATCTTTTGAGCGCGTGGGGTGGTTCCCAATGTTGGTCTGGGGTGCTCGGAGTTGGAGATCGCGCCTGGAGCTGGTCTCTTGTTCTGGAGACCCGTGCTCGATGCTGGAGCTGGTGACCGGAGCTGTTGATTGGGGCCGATGACTCGCGCTGTTGACTCGATCCGGATCTGAGAATTGGTGCTGGATGCTCGCGTCTGGGGATTCCCGACCGTCGTTCTGGTACGAGTCTCCACACCCCTGCGCGAGTCAACAGGTCGAGAGCCCGCTAAAGCCCCACCCCGACCAGCCCATCCCCGGTCACACCGAACGCCACCAGGTTCCGCCAGAACAGCGCCGTCGACTTCGGATCTTCGGTGTCCAGCACCACCTGCTCGTAGTAGTCGCGCCGGATCCCGTGCAGCGCCTGCGCGATGGGCTGGTCACCCTCCAGCCACCGGGGCAG
This sequence comes from uncultured Enterobacterales bacterium, assembly GCA_964464515.1. Taxonomy (GTDB): domain Bacteria; phylum Myxococcota_A; class UBA796; order UBA796; family UBA2385; genus CAYXGP01. Next base: position 16,539 of record CAYXGP010000095.1, on the reverse strand, counting down.
GGCGTCGAGCTGGCCGATCTGCACATCCTCGAGCCCCTCGGCCCAGGTATTTGCCGTGGCTGTCGCGGTGGCGACCGAGCCCTTCTCGTACATCAGGCGGTTGAGGTTCCACATGCCCGGCAACGACTCGTCTACCGAGCACGAGAGCGCCACGAAGATGTTGAGCGGCTGCTCGGGGATGAGATCGGCATCGGAGACCGAGAGGTTGGCCTGGAATCCGTCGTCCGTGCCGTAGTAGATCGCCGTGCCGTTTCCGTGAGACGTGTTGAAGAGCGTCCCCCCGCGCCACGGGGTCTCGGGAGCGGACAGGAAGTGCGGCAGCCGGTGCTCGGGACCGGTGACCAGGTAGTCCGGCTCGCAGATATCGGCGTCGAAGACCTTGAGCACCTCGCCGACACCGGCCACCTCGTCGAGCTGGGTGGCGATCGCGCACTGCAGCGACGCGGAGTCGCCGGCCAGCGCGGTGATCTGCCCGGCCACCAGCAGGATATCGCGCCGGGACTCGGCGATCTCGAAGGCCGGCCCGCGCTCTGCGAAGCGGGACAGATCGGCCGCCTCGGTGACCGGCACCCGAAACACATGGAACGTGGGGCTGGAGAAGTCGAAGCTGCCGGCCTCCAGCGCAGCGCCGTCCGACCAGTCGGCGTCCTCATGCGGGTAGCCGTAGAGGACGTCGGTCTCCTCTTCACCGCCGGAGGCCTCCAGCCACGGGCGATGGCGCGGGATGGGCGCGTAGACGGCGTCGGGATCGGCGCCGGTGTCGTAGATCGACAGCAGACCCAGGTACCGCCCGCGCTCGGACTCGGTGGCCCGCCGATCGGAGAAGCGCTCCCCCAGGGCCTCTCGCAGTTCTTCAGCGGAGCTCTCGGCGCCAATCTCATACAGCGGCAGGCCGGCGACGGTGTAGCCCTGGTCTGTCCGCAGCGCGATCCAGTCGGCCATCGCGTCCCAAAGCGTCAGGTACTCCGCCTCATCTTCAGCAGGAAACACCAGCACGATGTCCGCGTCGGGATCGCTCGCGAGGGGATCGGGCGCGGTGGTCGTCGCCGCGACGGCGGAGCTCGCCGTGTCGCCTGCTGTGGGAGCTGCCGTGCAGGCCAGCAGCGCCAGCAGCGCCAGCAGCGCCAGCGGAGCGCAGCGCTCAGCCGCCGATGCGGACCCCTTCGATGGGTGTCGTGTTGAGGCCGTCGTCATGCTGTCCCCCGCGGGCGTCGGTGCCCTGGCTGGTGCGGGATCCTACCCAGATGAAGCCGTCGCGCTCGCGCACCGCGAAGCACGACACCGGGCGCTCACCGTCGGTGAGGCAGGCGCCCGTCTTCAGATCGAACCGCCAGTCGTGGTACGGACACGCCACCACGAGCCCGTCCAGCTCGCCCTCTCCGAGGGGGCCATCCTCGTGGGTGCAGGCGTCGTCGATGGCGTAGACCTGACCGGCCACCCGGAACACCGCTACGTTGTGCCCATCGACGTCGAACGTGTTGCCGCTGCCCTCGGTCAGCACCGCGGAGGTGATCACGGCGCGGAATCCGTCGGCGTCGGGCTCCTTCGGCAGCGACGCGAGCGCGTCCCGCAGGCGTTCGGCACCGGTCGGTTCGCTCTTCTGGCCCGACGCTCGGCGCGCCGCAGCCTTCGCCAGTCCCACCGCTCCACCGTGCTTGCTCATCTTGGCCCGAAGCCGATCCCGGAACCCCACGGTCCCTCCCCTGCCGCCCCGATCAGGCGGTTGTGTTTTCTCTCACTCGAGAGCTCACGTGCTTGAGATCCTGCTTACTTGAGATCCCGTGCGACGCCCGCCGGGCACTCTTACCCCGGGCTCTTCACGCTCGCCGCATTATCCGCCCCCCTCCTCGCGCGCCCGCCGAAACGGCGCGCCGCGCGCCAGCTCTGCCATTTGCGCCTGCGCCGCCGCCCGCTCTTCGGCGGTGGCCTCTTCGACCGCCCGGTGTAGACCGCCGTGCCGCAGCCAGTGCAGCGAGTACGTAGGGGCGGGCAGCAGGCCGCGCTTGACCTTGTGCTGCCCCTGCGCCCCCGCCTCGAACCGCGTCCACCCCGCGTCGATGCACATCTCGATGGGTCGGTGGTAGCACAGCTCGAAGTGCAGCGGCTCGAAGCCGGGCAGGCAGCCCCAGTAGCGACCGTACAGGTGCCGCCCGCGCTGGAACGCCAGGGCCCCCGCCACCCAGCGCCCCTCCGCGCGCGCCATCAGCCCGACGATCTGCGGCGCCAGCTGCTGTCGCGCGATCTGGAAGAACTCCGGCGTGAGGTAGGCGTGCCCCCACTTCTTTCCGACGGTGTCGCGGTAGAACGCCTCCAGCGCCCGCCACTGCTCGTCCGTCAGCTCCTCCCCGCGCGCGACGACCACCTCTGCCCCCAGCCGGCCGGGCATCGCGCGCTCACGAGCGGCCTCCTTCCGTCGCCGCGAGCGGAAGCGCCCCGTCCAGTCCGACCAGTCCGCGTAGCCCGCGTTGATCCAGTGGTACTGGTGCGTGACCCGTCGCACCAGCCACGGGAGCTCCCGGGCCTGCGTCCACTCCGCCTCGGTGGAGAACAGCACGTGCGCGGAGCGCGCGCCGATCTGCTCGGCCACCTGCCGGATCCCCGTCAGCAGCAGCCTCCGGAGCGCGGGGGCGTGGCCGTCCGGGTGGACCAGCAGACGCGGTCCGGTGGCGGGCGTGAACGGAACCGCCGAGACCAGCTTGGGGTAGTACGCGAGCCCCGCCTGCCGAGCCGCGCGCGCCCATCCCCAGTCGAAGATGTACTCGCCGTAGCTGTGCTCCTTGACGTACAGCGGGCAGGCCGCCACCAGGCGCTCATCGGCGTGGACGAGCAGATGGAGGGGAAGCCAACCGGTCCCCGGGCCGCAGCTCCCGCTCTCCTCCAGCGCCGACAGAAAGGCCCAGGTGGTGAACGGGTCGTCGGCCGATCCCAGGGCGTCCCACCGCGCGGGGGAGATCTCGGCCATCCCCGAGACCACGGACAGCGTAGCTGCTTGCATCCCCACCTCAACCCCCACGCCTATCCGGACCTGCCGCGCCATCCCAGCGTCGCCACGGCAACGCCAACGATGGCTCCGGCGCTCCCGGCCCAGGCCCGACGCGAGGGGATCTCGTCGAGCAGGGCCGCGCCGAGCGCCGCGGCCCCCGCCGGCTCCAGCAGGGTCACCGCCGCCACCAGCGCCGCCGGCAGGTAGCGCACGGCGTAGTTGAGGCCGATGTGGCCCAGGAGCTGTGGTCCCAGCGCCATCGCGCCGAGCGCCAGCCAGACCCGGGGGGAGAACCCCGTCACGGGCACGTCGCCGATCGCCGCCGCCAGACCCAACCACAGCGCCGCCGCCCCGCAGACCGCCGAGCCATAGGGCCCGATGGACACCCACGGGCGCACCACCCGACCCACCACCAGGTAGGCCGCGGACAGCGTGCCGCCGAGCAGCGCCAGGCCGTCTCCGAGCAGCGAGGGAGCGGCCGCGTCGTCGCCCGTGCCCATCCAGGCCACGCCGCCCAGGGAGATCGTCACCCCCACCCAGAACGCCGCGGGGGGGCGCTGGCCGCGGAGCACCCACTCGAACACGCCCGTCCACAGCGGCGCCAGGCAGACCAGCAGGGTGGAGCGCAGCACCGTCGTGTGGTGGAGCGAGATGAACCACAGCGAGAAGTGCGCCGCCAGCAGACCGCCGGCCAGCATCGTGAGCCCCAGCAGGCGCCGGGCGGGCGGCGCGGCGACCGGCAGCGAGAGCCGCGCGACGCTGGGCGCCAGCAGCAGGCAGACCGCCGCGGTGCGCCAGAAGGCCGCCGCCACCGGATGGACGTCCGGGACGAGGCGGACGAGGATGGCCGCGGTGCTGATCGCCGCGACCGCCACGATCAGCGCGAGGACAGGCCGGGTCATGGGGCCGCCTATCCCAGGGTGATAGCGGGCCACAGCGAACGCGAGGGAGCGCCGCAGCGGGAGGCGAAGCCGGTGGCCGATTCCACGCCTTTGCCCGATTCCACGCCGCTGCTCGATCGATGGCTCCTGCCGCTGCTCCTGAGCGGCGCCGCGCTGGCCGTCAACGGCTACCGATTCGGCACCTCCGATCAGTCCATCCAGCTCACGCTGCTCCGGGAGCGGATGGACCCGGGCGGTCTGGCGGGTGACCTCGTCGCCGACCACGCGGCGGAGCACGCCACCCTGCTGTGGCATGCCCTCGCGCCGCTCGTGCGCGCGCTGGGTTGGGAGAGGCTGCCAGGGATCGCGCTGCTGCTGTACGGCGTCGCGCTGCTGGCGACCTTCACCGCGATCGTCCGGATGGCCGCCGCGCTGCACCCCACCCACCGCGCCGCGGCGATCCTCGGACCGACCCTCCTCGTGATCTACAAAGCCTGCCCGGCGCATGTGCGCACGTTCGAGCCTGAGCTGATCAACCGCACTGTCGCCGCGCCGCTCCTGCTGGCGAGCATGGGGGCGCTGCTGCGGGGGCGGAGCGGCCTCGGCGCGCTGCTGTGCGGGCTGGCGTTCAACCTGCACGGCAGCACGGCGGCGCACGTCGCCGCGGCGGGCTTCGGCGCCTGCCTCCTCGACCCCTCCCTGCGCCGCCGGCTCCCGCGGTGCGGCGCCCTCTGGCTGCTCGGCGCAGCGCCGCTGCTCGTCACGCTCCCCGGTGTCCTCACCCCGACCTGGCTGGACAGCGCGTGGCGGGCGGTGCTGGAGGCGCGGCTGCCGCACCACCTGTTCGCCGCGCGCTGGCCTGGTGGGACCATCGCGGTGTTCGCGTTGCACATGGGCCTGCTGGGCTGGGGTCTGTGCCACCTCACCCCTGAGCCGATTCGACGCCGCGTGGCGGGGATGGCGCTCGGCCTGCTGCTCTGCCTGGCGATGGGCGTGCTGGCGCCCGTCCACTCCGTCATCGTGCAGCTCCACCTCGGGTACGCGTCGGTGCCTCTGGCGATCCTCGCCTACCTTTGCGCCGCCGGTCCGCTCGCGCGGCTCATCGCTGCCCGCCCCCCCTCCCCAAGGCCCCCCCTCTCCCGAAAGGCGCTGGCGGGAGGAGCACTGGCGGCCGTGCTGCTGATCGGTCCCGAGGCGTCGCTCATCGGGCGTGCGCGCCCCTCCGGCTGGCAGCCCCTGGGGCCGACGGGTCCCGATCGGGAGCTGATCGAGGCCCTCGCCGGACCGCTGCAGACAGCGGGGCCGCTGCTCGTCTCGCCCGCTCCGCTCGCCTGGCTGCGGCCGCAGGTCCCCGCGCCGCTGTGGGTGAGCGTGAAGGATGGTGGAGAGTCCGTGTTCTCACGGGACTTCGCGCTGACCTGGGCAGGCCGGATGACGCGCCTCTGCGGCGACGATGTCCTGTCCGGAGCGCCGGAGGACTGGCGTGGATACGCCGAGATACGGCGCCGGTGCCGGCGAGCCTGGGACCAGGGGATCGTGTCTCCGCGCGAGCTTCTTCGTGAGTCGGGCGCCACGTTGTTGATCGAACGCGCGAATCGTCCGATCTCCGGTCTACCGATACGTTATCAAAATGAGTGTTGGGTAGTATATGCCCCACCTCGCTCAAATGAGTGACAATCACCACACAAGTAGCGCAATCATGCATTCAACAACAAAATTCACAACAAGTGATCGCCGATTGATACAAACTCAAACAAAGAGTTGGGTGTTAGCCCACGCAGCGCTTGAGGCACTGTGAACTGCCAACCCCCGTCCCACAGACATCGGGCCGCCCTCGGGTTCCACGACGTAGCCGTAGAGGTTCTCAAGGAGCAGGGGGTGCGCCCATCGGGAGCCGCGGTAGCCCGAGTGATCGGCGTGCGCACCTCCGACTATCACTCGTGTCTGCGCGGTTCTCGAGGCTCGCTCGACGCCATCTCGCGTTGGATACAGGCCTGGTCCGACGCCGGCATGCCACCCTTGGAGATGGTCGTCACTGCCCAGACAGCGCTCATACGCCGCAGCCAACCTGATGGGACGCCCAGCGAGACAGAGGCGCCGGCCTCGCTCGACGCGCTCAACAGCGCCCTCGGCAGCCTCCAGGCAGCGGTCGCCGCTCTCAACACCCAGCGCTGAGACTCGCCGCGCCGCAGGACTGGCTGATCGCGGCTGGCTGATCGCGGCTGGCTGATGGGAGACTGGCTGATCGGGAGACTGGCTGATCGGGAGACTGGCCGCTGGGGGAATCAGGCGCATATGATCCGGGGACGACCCCGGAGGCCGCATCCCCGCCCCCCCGCCACGACGCCCTCTCCTCTCAGCGCTCCTTACAGCGCTCCTGGCTCCGCTCCTCGGGGTGGGATGCATCGACTACGATGTCACCCGCAAGCTGGAGCTGCAGAGCTGGACCCAGGGCGCCCACGAGGGCGGCGTCGATATCCTCTGGGTGATCGACGACTCGATGTCGATGACGGAGGAGCAGGAGGAGCTGGCGAGCCACACCTCGACCTTCGTCGGCTTCCTCTCCAACGTGGCGGTGGACTTCCGGATGGGGGTCACGCGCACCGACATGGACGTGGATGACGCGGGGGCACTCATCGGCGAGCTGCTCACCACCGACACTCCCGAGATCGCCACGGAGTTCGCAGCGCAGGTCGCCAGCGACACCCTCGGCAGTCGGGAGGAGCGCGGCTTCGACGCCTCCCTCATGGCGCTCGATCCGACGGGTCCCAACGCCGGCACCTGGAGCGAGGGCACCGACCTGGAGGTCATCTTCTTCTCTGATGAGGACGACCACTCGCAGGTCTCCGCCGTCGACTACACCGCCGCGCTCGCAGCGCTCCGCCCCGAGGCCGGCGTGGTGGTCAACGCCATCGTCGGCGATCTGCCAGAGGGCTGCGCGTCGCTGGAGACCGCCGCTGATCCGGCAGAGGCGTATCTGGCGGCCCAGGAGAACACCGGCGGCGCCCGGGAATCGATCTGCACCTACGACTACGACGGGATGCTGGAGCGGGTCGCCCTGCACGTGCTGGGGCTGACGACCTCGTTCGGGCTGGACGTCCTCCCGGATCCCTCGACGCTGGAGGTCTGGGTAGACGACGTCGCCATCCACCAGCGGGACCGCCACGGCTGGCGCTACGAGCCCGGTGACAACACGCTGCGCTTCGACGGGTACGCGGTGCCACCCCCGGGCGCGGAGATCGTCGTGCGGTACTACGAGTGGAACGGTAGCCTGGACACCGGCCCGTGAGGGCGCTCCTCCCCACGTTGCTGGTCCTCGCCTGCGGACGCGCCGAGCCCGGAGCGGTGATGACCATCAAGGTGGAGCCCGCAGAGATCACCGCGCAAGTGCGCCCCGGCGAGCCGGCCGAGGTCGGCTTCACCGCGCTGGCGACCTACAGCTCAGGCGAAGAGGTCCCCCTGTCGCTGGTCTCGTGGTCGACCAGCAACCTGTCCAGCGGCGAGATCGACAGCGGGGGCGTCTTCTCGTCGGTCGACACCAACGGTGGCGTCACCGAGATCATCGCCACCCACGACGGCGTCGAGGGCCGCGCAACCCTCACCCTCGTCTACACCGAGTCGTTCTACGAGTACGACATCGAGCCCGAGCTGGTGGAAGAGTTCGAGTCGGGCACCCCGAGCTACGAGGACAACCTGCCGTTCTACTACCCACCCGACGGCGTCACCGTGCCGCGGAACCTCGACGGGCTGGGCTTCTTCTGGCAGACCTACGAAGAGCTCAACTCCTACCGCCTGCGGATGCGCAGCGACATCACCGACATCTCGATCTACATCGGAAACCAGCACACCTGGTTCGCCAGCGCCGACCTGTGGACCCTGGCCGCGGCCGCCAACCGGAGTGGGACGGTGGAGGTGCAGATGGAGGCCGGGCTGTGGGACGGTCAGTCCCTGAACAACCACATCGTAGGGCCCCCCATCACCCTGACGGTCAACCGCCTCGACGCCCGGGGCAGCGTCCTGTACTGGTCTACGACGGCAGAGGGGATCCTGCGCATCCCCCTCGGGAGCACCGAGGCCACCCCGTTCTGGGTGTCGAAGGACACCGGCGGGTACTGCGTCGGCTGCCACGTCGTCTCCAGCGTGACCGACCAGATGGCCGTGGGGTATGACGGCATCAACGGTCGTTTCGCAGCGGTGGACGTCACGGAGCCCGAGCAGCCCGCCACGATCTGGGAGCGCCTCGACACCTACCCCCGAATCACCTTCAAGGCGATCACACCGGACGGTCGCTGGCTGGTGGGCACCAACCAGGGGGAGATCTCTGTCTACGAGATGTCCACCGGCCAGGCGGTGGGCAGCTACGACATGGGCAAGTACCCGCTCACGCAGCCGGACTTCGCCCCCGACGGGCAGTCGCTGGTGATGGTGCGCTCGCGCGGCGCCCACCCCAACGAGTTCGCGTTCGAGGAGGGGGAGATCGTCGCCATCCCCTGGAACGACGATCGCCCGGTGCTGGAGGATCTGATCACGCTGGTCCCCCACGTGGAGGGCGTGAATTTCTACTACCCGGCCATCTCGCCGGACGGTCAGTGGGTGGCCTACAACCGCACCATCGGGCCGGGCTACTCCTCTCCCTACGCTGAGTTGTGGCTGGTCAAGCGCGACGGCACCGTGAACGTTCGGCTCGACAACGCCAACGGCGAAGGAACGGAGAACCAGAACAGCTACCCGCGCTGGGGACCGCTCCCCGACGACGACGTGCTCTGGCTCGCCTACTCCTCGCGTCGCAGCTATCCCTTCTCCAGCTATACCCAGCCGCAGGTCTGGCTTTCCGCGATCGACACCGCGGCGGCAGTAGAAGGCGGTGACCCCTCGGCGGCCCCCTTCCGTCTCCCCGGGCAGGATGTCAGTTCAGACAACCACCTGCCTTTTTGGTGGGATAGGTAGGTGAGCCCGACAGGAATGGCGATGCCATTCGAGGACCCCCATGCAGATCCCCAGCCTCGCGTCAGACCACCGCTGTGAGGGCGGCGGAACCGCTGAGCTGGTCGCCTGCGAGCGGACTGTCCGGCGCGACACGCGCGAGCTGATCTACCAGGGCTGGGTCTGGAGCTGCACCGGGTGTCGCGACCCCTTCGACGACACCACCCCCTTCCAGTTCCTCGACGGACGGGCCTGGCTGCTCAACGCAGAGCTGGCCGCCGCGGCGTGGCAGGAGAACTTCGACGAGCCCCTGCCGGCTGCGCGCAACCAATCCAGAACCCGCGTGGTGAGCACCGAGCAGATCACCCTCCGGCTCGACAATTCCGAGCTCGCACGGCTGGACGATCTCCGTGGTGATCTCACCCGGACCGACTTCCTCCGGCAGCCGCTCAGCACCCCGGACGGCGAGTGATGGTCTCCAGATGAGCGCGCGGGCATGGTGATCGCCGCCTGGCTGTGGCTGGGCTGCTCCTCGCCCGAGCCCGAGTCGAGCGCCACCACCACAGAGCTGTTCGAGATGGACGACTACCACGGTCTCTCCGAAGGAGCCTCGTGGACCTACCGCGACGACTCCGCGACAGACGCCGGGATGGAGGAGGCCTCCACCGAGGAGCCGCTGGACGAGGAGCTGCTGCTTCGAGCCCGGCACCTGGGCGGCGGCGCCGTTGAGGTGCGTCGTGGCACCCGCTGGGCCGACGCTACCCCGACGGCGAGCCTGATCTGGGACAGTTCCGAGGGGCTGAGCCTGCTCGCGTGGGACCACCCCGCGGCGAGCGGCAGCGGACGCCTCCCGTTCGCCGACGCCGATCCCGCGGTCGGCGAGACCATGAGCGCCGGCGGCTGGACCTGCACCGCGTCCACCCCCGCTGAAGTGTGGACGTTCTACGGGGTCTTCGAAGACTGCCTGCAGTTCAGCTGCACGGGCGACACAGCGCTCGCCGGAGAGTGGATCTTCGCGAACGGACACGGGCTGGTCTCGCTCGACGCCAGCTTCGCGCTCGATCTGGTCGCGCCCTGGTAGTCCCCGCAGCTTCGCTCTCTACTGCGCGGGGCCCACCAGATCTCCGCTGGAGATGGGCACCCAGTAGCGCTCACCCGGCACCAGGATCGGCGGCGCCGACAGACGCACCCGATCTCCCTCTTTCAGCACGCAGCGAGACGGCGAGCGGGCGTCGAAGCCGTTGTGCCGATCGGGGTAGTCCGACCGCACGAACACAGACTTGGCCATGGTGATGGTGTCGCCGTCGCCGCCGGGGGTCTCGACGCCTGCGTACCAGTACCCGATGAGCCCTCCCTCCTCGAGGGTGCACCGGCCGTTGGCCCGCGCCGGCGTCACCGGCTCGGGGGGCGACTCTGGCGGCGTGCGGTAGCTGCGAGTCATCCCGCGGCCAGAAACCACGCTCACCAGGTTCAAGGCCGGGTCGAGCGTCTCATCTTCAGCAGGCCCCGCAGGCTCACCCGCTCCAGCCGCCCCCGGCGCGTCGGAGCGCTCGTGCGACGCATCGCCGGCCTGCAGCGCCTGGATGATCGGAGACGCCGCCGGCGTCACCTGCGCCGGGCTGGTCTCGATGACGTCCACCTGGGCTGCGGGCATCCACTGGCTCAGACCCACCGCGATCAGCGCGCCTGCGGCGACGGACAGCCCCACACCGACGGCCGTCCGAGCGCGAGAAGCCCCCCGGTCACCCTGCGCGCCGAGCGTCGCGGCCAGTGTCTGCAGGTTCTCATCGGCCAGATCGCAGCGCGCGCAGACGGTGATGAGACGCCCCAGCCGACGACGCAGCCGCGCCGTGCGGAGCATCTTCATCCAGGCCTCCGTGGGATCCGTCTCCGAGGACTCGTCGAACGGAAGTCCAGCGGCGTCTGCGAGATTACCGCGATGCCGATAGGAGGGGAACCGCTTCGCGAGGAAGGCGGCCAGTTCAACGGTTTCGTGAGGTGTGAGTTCCATGTGGGGACCGTATCACTCTTGGCATGTCAAGAGCAAGGGTTTCGCAGCCGGCGGCCCGCTCCTCCACGCCACCGAGGCGTGACATGCCCGCTTCCGTCCTGATCATCGACAACTACGACTCGTTCACCTGGAACCTCGTGCACGCATTTGAGGTGCTGGGCGCGCAGGTTGCGGTGCATCGCAACGACGTGATCGACGTCTCCCGGGCCCTCGCGCTGCGCCCGTCCCATGTGGTAATCTCCCCTGGTCCGGGCCGGCCGGAGGACTCCGGGATCTCGCTCGACCTGATGGCCGCGGTGCTCGGCCGTCTCCCGCTGCTGGGCGTCTGCCTCGGACACCAGGCGCTGGCCCTCCTGGCCGGCGGTCGGATCGGACCGGCGCGCGCCCTCGTCCACGGGAGCGCCTCGGATGTGCGGCACGACGGCCGCGGGCTGTTCACAGGTCTTCCATCTCCGATGGCTGCCGGGCGCTACCACTCGCTCGCGGTGGCGGACCCGGGGGCGCTGAGCCCGACGGCCTGGACGGATGACGGGGAGATCATGGGGCTGCGCTGGGCCGAGCGTCGGGCGGTGGGGGTTCAGTTTCACCCCGAGAGCATCCTGACGCCGCTGGGGGATCAGCTGCTGGCTCGATTTCTACTGTGGTGAGCCGGCCCGCCGAGATGAGCCCGAGAAGCAGGCCTGGTGCCGCTTCCACATCTGCTGACCGATCATCCGCTCGATGTTGAGCACCTCGAAGTCGAACCGCTCGGCCAGCTGATCTACGAACGCGCTGTCCCGCAGGCAGCGCACATAGAGCTGCTCGAAGCGGGACCGAATCGCGGGCTGTCGCAGCATGATCGCCGCCCTCAGGTTGCGCTCGGTGTCGTCTCCGCCCACCACCACCACGGGCCGCGCGTCGGGTGCGAGGTGGGCCGCCACCTGGGTCCAGGTCTCTCGCTCGGACATGTCGCCCGCCACCATCGCATGCCGAAATCCATCCGAGAACCCGACCTGCTCAGCGAACTCCGACCACCGCCGCCGGACGTCCAGATCCACGATGACCACCAGGCCCAGATCGCTGGCGGCGCTCCGCTGAAGGAACTCGAGCACCGTCTGTCCGAACCGCCCGAACCCGGCGATCACCACGGTGTCCAGGCCGCCCGTCTCCTCGAAGTACGTCACGAGGCGCTGATGGTAGAGCTCTCGGGCCGCGAACCGGTGGACGTTGAACACCTCGATCTGGCTTGCGCCCCCCCTCCGCAGCATGCCCTCCTCGACCATCCGCTCCACCCGACGAAACAGGCCGATCTCTGAGACGTGGACCAGCAGCCGCAGCTCGGACTGCTCCCGAGCGATCTCCCAGGCCGCCTCCAGGTTGGTGAGATCGACGTCGGTGAGCAACACCACGCCGCGCGCGCGGTGCAGCCGAAGCGCCCTGCGGGTCGCGCGCTCGCGGATATCACCGCGGATGAAGCGGGCCCCCGAGAGCGTACGCCCCTCTGCCAGCGGGGAGCGATCGCAGACCACCACGCGGAGCCGCGGGCACTCCCGCCGCAGCCGCTCCAGGTGCCGGATCCCCCACTGACCGTGCCCCACCAGCACCAGATGATCGCGGAGCATCCACCTCCCCAGCCAGCGCGGCTGGATCACGTGCAGCGCGCCCTCGATCACCGCCCCCGTGGTGATCACCGGGGCCAGAAAGTAGCAGATCCACAGCGCCGTCCGCGCGTCGAGAGGGCCACCGACGGGGAGCCCCAGGTCCATCCCACCCAGCACGAACAGACCGATCGCGTAGTACGCGTGGGCCAGATGCCCGGCCTCGGGCAGACCCGGCCGATCGGTGACCCCCACCCCAGACTCCAGCGCCCACAGCGCCACCGCGAAGGTAGCGAGGACCGGCGCGACACGGAGCGACCAGCGGAGGCCCGCGCGAATCATGCCAGCTCGGGCCGATCGGCGAACAGGTCGCGGTAGCCGTCGAACCGTCGGTCCTGCTCTGCTGCGAGGTGAGCAGGGAACGCCTGGAGGTTGGAGTCAGCCGCGCGCTCGGGGCACAACAGGGGCTCGGTCATCGGCATCTCCTGCTCACCACCCGCCTTGCAGACCGGCCTCCTGAGAGAGCCTGGGAGCAGCCGGGATTCAATGAGGGTAGATATTACGGATTGGTGATTCTCCGCGCCGACGGTGACCGGCGCGGCGGCGATTCCCCATCCTGGGGACGGGGAGGGCGGAAAGAGAGAGGGGGAGGCCCCTTTCGCGCAGGCTCATAGCACGACTCGGCTCCCCACACGGCGCGGCGACGGGGGACAACCCGAGGTATGATCGCGTCCATGACGCGGCCATCACCAAGCCTCTCCTCACTGTTCCCGGTGCTCCTCGCCGCGGTGACGGGCTGTGGCATCCCCGATACCGACATCCAGATCAACTTCATCGAGGTGATCGACACCGGCATCGGAACCACCAATTCGCTCACGGTCGATGGCGACGGCGATGGCTATATCGCCAGCTACGACTGCGACGACGACGACGCCTCCATCAACCCCGGCGCGTTCGAGGCCTGCGACGGTATCGACAACGACTGTGATGGCGTCATCGACGAGGAGTCCGCCGCCACCGTGACCTGGTACGCCGACGCCGACCCCCACGGCCGCCGCCGACCGCACAACCACAAAGAAGCCCGCCCCCGACCCCGC
>CAYXGP010000095.1:0-3057 GCA_964464515.1 uncultured Enterobacterales bacterium | reverse complement strand
GGGGGCGCCCCCCGCCCCGGTCCCCGGCTCCGCCCCCCCCGCCGCCGCCGGGGGGGGCGATCCGAACAACCCCATCGAAGCCTGCCCGGATCCCGAGACCGGCGGCGCGCCCGAGGGGTACGCCGACCCGACCGCCGGTGATGACTGCAACGACGGCGACCCCTACACCTACCCGGGCGTGGCCGTGAACGACGAGCCCGCCGATGCATGCATGACCGACGCCGACGGGGACGGCTACGGAGACAGCGACATCAGCGCCGAAGCCCAGGCGTTGGGGATCATCCCCGGGAGCGACTGCGACGACGGTGGCGCCACGACCTTCCCCGGAGCCGCCGAGAACGAAGAAAACTCCGACGAGTGCATGACCGATGATGACGACGACGGCTACGGCGACGCCACTCCGTCCTCCGACAGCGTCACCGAGGGCACCGACTGCGACGACTCAATCAAGCTGAACCCGGGCGTGGAGGAGAACTGGTACGACGGCGTCGACGACAACGGTGACTGCGAGTCCGACTACGACGCCGACGGCGATGGCTGGGGCTGGGCTGGCGACGACGGCGAGTACGAAGACGCGATCGATGACGAGGGGATCCTTACCTCAGACGACCATGACTGCGACGACACCGACGACTCGGTGAACCCAGACGCCACCGAGACGTACTACGACGGCACAGACGGCGACTGCGACGGCGCCTCCGACTACGACGCCGACGGAGATGGCTGGGGCGACGCGGACTACACGTCGGAGGTCGAATCTGAAGGCATCGTCGAGATCGGTGACTGCGATGACAGCGACGACTCGGTGAACCCAGACGCCACCGAGACCTGGTACGACGGCGTCGACACGGACTGCGACGGCGACTCCGACTACGACACAGACGGCGATGGCTACGGAGACGAGGGCTACGACAGCGAGGTATCAGCCGAGGGGATCGTAGAGACCGGCGACTGCGACGACGCGGACGCCGACACCTACCCCGACGCCCCCGAGCTGTGCGACGAGGTCGACAACGACTGCGACGGCACGGTGGACGACGACGCCACCGAGGCCTGGTACACCGACGCCGACGGCGACGGCTACGGCGACGCGGACGCGGCCATCTCCGCCTGCGCGCAGCCCGCGGATCACGTGGGCGACGCCACCGACTGCGACGACACCAGCGCGGTGAGCTTCCCCGGCGCGGAGGAGCTCTGCGACGGCCTGGACAACGACTGCGACGGCGACGTGGACCCCGCCTGCGGCCCCGACGGCCAGGTGGACCTGGGCGACGCGGACGCGAAGCTCATCGGCGAGGAGGAGTACGATCTCTCGAGCTCCTGGGTCGCCGGGGTGGGCGACGTGGACGGCGACGGCGCGGACGACTTCTTCATCGGCGCCTACGGTGAGGACTCGGTGGCCTCCAACAGCGGCGCCGCCTACCTGGTGCTGAGCGCGCCCTCCGGCCAGGTGGACCTCGCGGACGCCGACGCCAAGCGCACGGGCGTGAGCGACGAGGACTGGGCCGGGTGGATGGTCAGCGGCGCGGGCGACGTGAACAACGACGGCTACGACGACCTGCTCGTCGGCGCGCCCAAGGTGGACGACGCCGGCAGCGACGCCGGCGCGGCGTACCTGGTGCTGGGCCCCACCACCGGCACCTCCAGCCTGGCTGACGCCGACGGGATCTTCACCGGCGTGGCCGACTAGGAGTGGGGGGGCTGGGGCGTGGCCGGCGCGGGCGACGTCAACGACGACGGCTACGACGACTTCCTGGTCGGCGCCCCCTACGACGACCAGGGCGGCTCCAACGCGGGCGCGACGTACCTGGTGCTGGGGCCGGTCGGCGGCGAGGCGAGCCTGGGCGACGTGGGCGTCAAGCTGCGCGGGAACGTGACCTACGACTACGCCGGCCGCCGCATGGACGGCGCGGGCGACGTGGACGGCGACGGCTTCGACGACGTCCTGGTGTCCGCCTACTACGAGGACAGCGGGGGCGCGGAGGCGGGCGCGGTGCACCTCTTCTACGGCCCCGTGAGCGCGGACATGGCGCTGAGCTCCAGCGACGCCAAGCTGGTGGGCGAGGTCGCCAACGACATCGCCGGGGTGGACGTGGGGGGCGCGGGGTAGCTCGAGGGCGACGGCTACGACGACATCCTGATCGGCGCGCCGCGCGCCGACGCGGGCGCTGGGCGCAGCTACCTGGTGCTGGACGCGGTCACGGGCACCCGCGATCTGTCGGCGGCCGACGCGATCCTCTACGGCGTCAACGGCGGCTCCTACTCAGGCAACGCGGTCAACGGCGCCGGAGACATGGACGGGGACGGCTACGGCGAGGTGGTGATCGGGGCCTACTACGACAGCGCCGTCGGCAGCGGCACTGGCAGCACCTACCTGCTCTTCGGGCCCGTGAGCGGCGGGGTGGACCTCGCGGACGCGGACGTGATCTTCCACGGCGAGAACGACGGCGACTACACCGGCTTCTCGGTGGGGGCCGCGGGGGACCTCGACGGCGACGGGCGCTCGGACCTGCTGGTGTCAGGCTACCTCGACGACACCGGCGGCACCTCGGCGGGCGCGACCTACCTCTTCTACGGCTGGGAGCGCTGAGCGACGTGGTAGGGATCTCCCAGGAGGTGATCCCTGTGGAGTCGGCGCGAGGTGCTCGCCGCGGGTCTGGCGACGGGGCTGACGGGCTGCCGCGGCGCGGCGCCTGAGCCCGAGCCCGCGCGGCCGGACATCGCCCGCTGGATCGCGGAGGGCCCGCTGGAGGAGGTCGCCCCGTCGCTGGGCGACGCCCTCGCGGCCCGCGCCGTCGACCCGCCGGGGCTCTTCGCGGCAGCCGCCCAGGCCGCGCTTCGGCGGATCGACAGCGCCGCGGCCGGCGCCAACGGGAGCGTGACCCACGCCTTCCTGGGCGTCGGCGGGGCGCTCCAGCTCCCCGTGATGCCTGCCCGCGCCGCGATCCCGGCGCTGCAGGCGGCCCTCTTCGTGGCGAGGGAGATCCGCCGCTCGCCCTACGGTCCGACGCCCTACCACCTGCCCGCGCCCGGCCCGCCCGCCGGCGGGCTGGCGGC
>CAYXGP010000094.1:0-28806 GCA_964464515.1 uncultured Enterobacterales bacterium | reverse complement strand
GTATCTGGCCCAAATCAAGAGACAGGGTTCGAGAGCGTCGCACGATGGTGGGCGAAGGGCATCCGCGTGGGACCGCCCTCAGGTCGAGGGGGGAGATTGCTTTTCTTGGAGCGGCCTCAGATCACCTGCGCCACGAAGCGATCGAGCTGCGAGCGGTTGAGGGCGCCGACGTGCTGTGCCTTTACCTGCCCGCCCTGCACCAGCAGCAGCGTGGGGATGTTGCGGATGCGGAAGTTCTGCGCCGTGCCCCGCGCCTTGTCGACATCCACCTTGCACACGCGGAGGCGTCCGTCGTAGTCCTCCGCGGCCTTCTCGAGCACCGGCGCGATCGCTCGGCAGGGTCCGCACCACGTGGCCCAGAAGTCGATGAGGACGGGCAGGTCGCTCTTGAGGACCTCGGTGGTGAAGGTGGAGTCGTCAACGTCGATGATCTTGCCCGCCATGGGCGGTTCTCCGAGGGGAAAACCCTCCGGACGTTTCACGCAGCGGTGCATGTCGGGCCGGGGGGATAGGGGATTGTCGGACCAGCATGTAGGATCCGGGCGGGCCGGAGGCAAGATCCGGGCACCAGAGGGAGGAGCGTGGCACACCTCGTGGTCATCGACAGCGACGCGGCTGCGGGCCGAGCGCTCTCCGAGACGCTGCAGCGCCTGGGACACACCGTCACCCACTTCGGCGATCCCGCCGACGCCGCCAGCGCTCTCCCGCGGGCCCGCGCCGCCGTCATCTTCGCCACGACGGGTGAATTCGGCGGCGAAGGACGCCTCGTGGCCGCGGCCCTCGCGGACCTCCCCGCCTGCCCCCCCATCGTGTGGGTGGGCGCCCATCGCGACGGCGCATCCGATCTCATTCGATCCGGGGTGGGGCGCAGCTTCGTGCCCGCGCCCGTCTCCGAGTCCCGCGCGCGCACAGCGCTGGCGAACCTGCTGCCCACCGAGGGTGATCCCCGCTCGGACTCCTGGTCGGGTCCCGCCTTCCTCTCGAACATCAACGGGTCGCCCGAGCGCTTCTCGCCGCTGCGCCTGCTGTTCCTGGCCCATCGCGTTCGCGCGAGCGGGCGTCTCGAGGTGAACATCCGGCCACCGGGCTTCTCGGTGGATCTCCGCGGCGGACGCGTCGTGGGCTGCCAGGGTCTCCCCGAGCTGCTGGAGACCCTCGACATCCCGGGGAGCACCCGCGAGGAGCTGGGCACCCTGCTGGGCAAGGCCGTCGCGGCCGGTCACGCCATGGACCACGTCATGGCTGCGGCGGCGCGGGGCCTCGGCCTGGCGCTCGGCCGAACGGTCGGCCACACCACGGGCACCGTGCGGTTTGATCCCGACGCCCCCGGCCCCTCGATGCCCATGAGTCTGGCGGTGCCGCTCCCGCAGATCATGGCCGCGGGACTGAGAGAAGCCCGCAGCGCCTCGCGCGTGCGTCGCGAGCTGGGCCGCCACCGCAACAGCACGCTGATCCTGCGCGCGCCGAACGACTCTCCCGAGTCCGCCTGGGGTCTGCCGTCCGTGGGGCTGCGCCTGCTGCGCGACGCAGGACGCGCCAGGACCCTCGGCGATCTGCTCGGCGCCTACCGCGGAGGAGAGACCGACGAGCTCTGGCTGACCCTCGATCTGCTGATGCAGTGGGGGATCCTGCGACTGGAGCAGCGGACCCCCGAGCGCCGCAAGCGACCTGAGCGCCGTCGCCAGCGGCGATCCAGCGGAGGCGATCGCCGCCGGGCTCCCCGCGAGGAGTCCTCGGGGCCAGTGACGGACGAGACCCTCGACATGCTCCAGAAGACCCTCGCGCGCTTCGAGACCGCCAGCCCCGCGGAGATCCTCGAGCTCAACTCCAGCAAGCGCGCTGAAGACGACGCGATCGATCGGCTCTACCGCGAGATCCTCGCGCGGTACCACCCCGATCGCTTCGTGGGTCACTCCGACGCCGTGCGCCGCGTCGCCTCGGAGTGCTTCGCGCGCGTCACGCAGGCCCACCAGGAGATCGCCACCCCCGCGGCGCGCTCTGAGCTGCGCGAGCGCCTGAAGGCCGAGGAGGAGGGGCGGGTCTACGTCAGCCGCAGCGACGCCCGGGTGGCGCGCCTCGAGCGCAAGAAGGCCGACGTCCACATCCGCCGGAAGGCCTGGCCCCAGGCGTACCGGCATGCCCGCCGCGCCGCTGAGCTGGATCCCACCGGCGAGGGATACGTGTTCGCTGCGGTACACACCGGCTGGCGAGCAGGTGACCTGTCCGCGGACGACGCCATCAAGAGCCTCTCGGAGATGCGCCCCACCAACCCGAAGGACCTCGGAGACGTCTACGCGCTCATCGGCGAGGTCCTCCTGGCGGCCGATCGCGGCGATGAGTCCTATCGGTGGTTCGAGAAGTGCGTGGACGTCCACCCGCAGCACACCGCCGCGCGGCGTCACCTGCGGCTGCGGGAGATGCGCCAGAAGAACGACACGGGAAAGGGCGGCGGCCTCAAGGGACTGTTCCGCTGGGGCCGCAAGGGATAGGGGCTCGCTGACGGCGGAGTCCCATGGAGCAGATCTGCCTGTTGCTGGCCGCGCTGGGGTACACCGGCGCGGCCGTCGGCACACGCGCGGGTCGCGCCGGAGCGATCCTTGCTCACCCTGCGCTCATCGGCGTGGTGGGGGTGCTGCACGTGGCTGCGCTCGTCATCCCCGTGAGCGCCGCGGGGAGCCTGCCCCTGGGCTCCCTGCGCTGGACCCTCGCGGCGCTGGGCGCGGGGGTGGTGGTGCTCGGTCTCGCCCTCCGCAGACAGCCCCGGATGCGCCTGCTCGGCGAGCTGCTCATCGCCTGGAGCGGTCTGATGGTGGGCCTGGGAGCGGTCGCGCCCGCCCGCCGCGGCGCGGAGGAGCTGGCGGCGTGGTTCATCCTCCACGTCGGGCTGAGCCTGGTGGGCATCGCCGCGTTCGTCGGCGCGTTCTCCTTCTCCGCGCTCTACCTCGTGGTGCGCGGACGCCTGAAGCGCAAGGACCTGAGGGGGATCGGCACGCTGCCCACGCTCGAGACCCTCGACCGCCTCAACACCCGCGCGATGGCCACGGGGTTCGTGACGCTCTCGCTGGGGATGGCGATCGGCGGCGCCGCTGCCGCCATCGGCGATCGCTCGTTCTTCCGACCCGACGTCACCACGTGGGCGACGGTGGCGATCGGCCTGTGGTACGCGGTGGGCCTCTACCTGCGGCTGGTGATGGGCTGGCGCGGCCGGCTCGGCGCGATGTTCGGGCTGGTGGGCTTCTCGGGGGTCCTGCTCCTCATCGGCGTGGCGATGCTGCTGTCGGGATCCTGGCACGGAGCGACGGTCTGATGGGCCTCGTCGCCGTCGGCCTGAGCCACCACACAGCCCCCGTGGATGTGCGGGAGAAGCTGGCGGTGCCCGCGGCCAGCGTGCCTGGGCTCCTGGACACCCTGCGCAAGCGCAAGCTGGGCCGCGAGGCGGTGCTGCTGTCCACCTGCAACCGGGTGGAGCTGTACGCGCGCACGACCCGCGACACCACCCCGAACGCCATCGCCCGCTGGCTGGCCGAGAGCGGCGGTCTGCACCGCACCTCCGCGCAGAAACACTTCTATGTGTACCGGGAGCAGGAGGCGCTGCGGCATCTGTTCCGCGTGGCCTCCAGCCTGGACTCGATGATCCTCGGCGAGCCACAGATCCTCGGGCAGGTGCGGGAGGCCTACCGGCTCGCGGTGGACCATCGCGCGGTGGGCCCGATGATGCGCGGGGTCATGGAGCGCGCGCTGCAGGTCGCCAAGCGCGTCCGCACCGAGACGACGATCGGCCGCGAGACCGTGAGCGTGGGCCGCGCGGGGGTCAACCTGGCGGCGCAGGTGGTGGGCTCTCTGGAGGGGCGCGCGGCGCTGCTGGTCGGCGCGGGCGCCCACGGAAAGGTGGTGGCGCGCGCCATGCTCGACGCGGGACTGGGCGAGCTGGTCGTCGCCAACCGCACCTTCGGACGCGCTGTGGCGCTGGCGGAGCGCTTCGGCGGCAGCGCCGCGCACCTCGAGGCTGTCGCGCGCACGCTGGAGCGGGTGGACGTGGGACTGACCAGCACCGCCGCAGGCCGGATCCTGATCGACCGCACCACGCTGGCGACCGTCATGCGGCGTCGGCGGTACCGTCCGCTGGTGTTGATCGACCTGTCGGTCCCGCGGAACATCGCGCCCGGCGTGCATACGCTGGAGGGCGTCTACCGGTTCGACGTGGACGACCTCACCGGGGTGGCCGCCAGCGGCCAGCGCTCGCGAGAGGCCGCAGCGGTAGACGCCGAGCGCATCATCGCCGAGGAAGCCGAGCGCTGCTGGGGGCTCCTGCAGATCCAGCAGGTGGGGACGCAGATCGGCCAGGTGACGCGACGCGCCGAGCGTATCCGCCGTGAGGAGCTGGCGCGGGCGCACATGCTCGATCGGCTCAGCCCCGAGGATCGCGCGGTCGTCGAGGCGATGACACGGGCGATGGTGAAGAAGATCCTCCACCCCGCGCTGACACGGGCCCGAGGGCTGGCGGCTGCTGGCGAGCGGTCGGAGTTCGAGACGTTGGTCTCTGCGCTGCTGGACCCGAGGAGAGACGAAGATGCGTAGTCTGGTGCTGGGAACCCGCGGCAGCCGCCTCGCGCTGGCGCAGAGCCGCGGCGTCGCCGCTGAGATGGAGGCCCTCTGTGCGGTCTCGGTGACGCTGAAGGTGATCTCCACGCGGGGCGATCGCATCACCGATCGCCCGCTCGCCGCCGTGGGGGGCAAGGGCTTGTTCACCGCAGAGCTGGAGGCGGGGCTGCGGAGCGGCGAGATCGATCTCGCCGTGCACTCCCTGAAGGATCTCCCCACCGACGATCCGGAGGGGCTGGTGATCGGCGCGGTGCCGCAGCGCGCAGATCCACGAGACGCGCTGATCGGCCCCGCGTTGGACGCGCTCCCCCAGCGGGCTCGGGTGGGCACTGGATCGGCCCGGCGGCGGGCCCAGCTCCTCCACCTCCGCCCCGACCTCGACGTCCGCGACATCCGAGGGAACGTGCCGACCCGGCTCCACAAGCTGGACGCAGGAGACTACGACGCGATCGTGCTAGCGATGGCGGGGCTGGCGCGGCTGTCGATCCCCCGGCGGGATCTGCGTCCGCTGGACGCGATGATCTCCGCCCCCGGTCAGGGCGCTCTCGGCGTGCAGTGCCGGCGCGACGACGATCAGCTTCGGCTCCAGCTGCGCCGCATCGAACATGCAGAGACGCGCCGCCGTGTCGACGCGGAGCGGGTGTTCCTGGCGGCGTTCGGCGGCGGCTGCCACGTCGCCGCTGCCGCCCACGCGGACGTCACGAGCGACGGACGTCTGCGCCTCGTCGCGGGGGCCCTCACCGCGGCCGGCTGGCAGCGCTGGGAGCAGGCGGGAGATGACGCAGAGACGCTCGGGCGCGACGCCGCTGTGGCGCTCAGGGCGCCGCTCGGTGGTCGCTGACGCTCCCACGCGGCTGGCCCTGCTGCGTCGCGCCGGGGCTGGCGTCGGCGGCGTTTGAGCTGCGCTGAGCTGCCTGGGAAGACGTCAGCACGGCGGTGACCTCGAACGCCACGAGGTCGCGCCAGGCGTCCATCCATGTCTCAAGCAGCGCAGGCTCGTCGGTCTCCATCACCTGGAAGCAGCGCGAGAGATCCGCGGCGACCCAGGAGTCGATGTACCGCAGGCCGTCGGGAAGGAGTCGTCCGCGCGCTGCGAGCCGCTCGTAGACCGGCGCGGGCCCGCGGAGGAATCGCTCGATGACCATGTAGCGTCGCCCCGCGTAGGGGAGGTCATCCACTGTAGATCCATCATCCACTGCAGATGTTGTCGCAGGCGGACGGCCAGGCCTCCTCGTCGAGCGCGGTGCAGTCCATCTGGTTGACGCCGTCGACGCAGCTCCACGCCGCGTCGCGGTCGTAGCCATCGCACCCGCTGCCCGCGGAGCTGAGCGAGGTCACGCAGTCGTCATAGGTCTGGAATTCTTCGAAGGTGTCGATCACCGCGCACTGATCGTAGAGCGTGCAGATCGCCACGGGGTGATCGACCAGGAAGTCGTCCTGCTTGTACTTGTTGCAGCCCATCGCGAGGGCGGCGAGGAGCCAGATCGCGCGCATTCGGAGGCCTCCGGGGTGTCTACCCCGTGTATCCTGCCCCACGAATATGAGGTCCCACGAATTGGAGGTCCCGTTGATTCTGAGACCCCGTTGACCCTGAGGACTGCCGCGGCGCCCCGCGTGCTGATCACCCGAGAGCGGGCCTCCCCCCTCGACGCCCTCCTCCGGGAGCGAGGGATGGTCCCGGTGCATGTGCCGACGATCTCGCTGATCGCCTGTTGCACGCCGCCGCCGGATGATCTTCGGAAGACGGTGCTGATCACCTCCGCGGCGATCGTCCGCTTCGTCCCGCATCTCGCGTCTCTCTTGGAGAAACGCCGCGTGATCGCGGTGGGTCGTGCGACCGCGCGCGCCCTGGCCGGTGTGCGGGTGGACGCGGTGGGGGTTGGAGGCGGAGCCGCTGCGCTGGACCTGCTCGGTGACACCCCTGCATGCTTCATCGGGGCGGCTCGGCCGGCGCCTGCGCTGTCCGCCGCGGTGGCCTCCGGGCGACTGCTGCATTGGGCGGTCTACGACCGGATCGTTCCCTCGGATGTTGGAGATCGCCTGCGCGTTGTCGAGGTCGACGTCGTGACGCTGGCGAGTCCGTCGGCCGCTGCGGTCGTAGCCCGGCACGTTCCTCATCTGGATTGTGTTGTGATCGGAGAGACGACGCGCCGCGCAGCGCTGGCGGAGGGGCTGCGCGTAGTGGGAGTGGCAGAGCGACCGGGAATGGTGGAGCTGGCGGAGGCCGCGCGGAGGGCCTCGATGACCTGACAGCGCTCAAGCCGCCGGGCGCAGCCCGTCCCGGAACGCCGCGGCGACCGCGATCATATGCGTCGACTCGGGGAGCCCCAGCTCGGCGGGGGTCAGCGCAGCCTGCGCCCTGGCGATCTCTGGCAGTCGATTCAGCGCGTGCTGCTGCGCCGCCGCGATCTCAGCACGTGCAGAGTCCGAGAGGCGGCCCATCATCCAGGCGTGAAGATCCCAGGCGAGCTGAGCGTGCTCGGCCTCTTCCTCCATGATCTCACAGTAGGCCGCGCGGACCTCCGGATCGCTCGCGTTCGCCGCCTTCCAGCGCGCCGCGAGGGCCGCCCAGGCCTCGTGGACACAACCCTCGACGGCGTTGTGCAGGGCGATACATTGCAAGGTGACCCCATCCTCGGAGATGCTGCCCTCGGAGATGCTGCCCTCGGAGATGCTGCCCGGAGCGCTCTCCTTCAAGGAGCCGTCCGCCGACGCAGCGCTCCTGGGGTGTAGCTGCGCCCCCCGAGCTGTGGCGAGCTGTCCGACGATCCTGGCGTGACGGGCTTCGTCCTCGGCCGCCTGCAGACACCGGTAGATCAGCTCAGAGGGTGCCTGCCAACTGAAGAGCTGCACGGCAAGCTGGCGGAACGCAGAGGCTGAGGCCGCTTCGAGCAGCGCACAGTCAGCCAGGAAGTGCCCGGCGTCGTCTCCGGAGCGCGCGGTTTCGACGTACCCCAGCGGTCGTCGCCCTTCGCAGAAGTACTCAAAGCCGTAGCCGGAGCAGGTGATTGAGCCGACCACCGTCTCGGCGGTCTCGCCCGCCTCGGCGTTCAGATTCAACGAACACTCGGTGACGTTGCTCTCCCAGCCGCGCCCGTCCCGATAGATCTCGGTGCAGAGCGGCTCGCACAGCTCATCACCGCGCTCCTCGATGCCATGGTCCTCCATCGCTGACTGCACGTCCGCTTCGCTGACCGGCTCCTCCGTGATCGAGAACGTCTCGTCGTCGGGGTTGCAGTTCCAGACGCTGCTGCACGCTGCGGCGGGCGCGGCGAGCGCCGCCAGGATGAGGCTTCGGATGTCCATGCTTGCTCCCCGTCGGCTCACCAGTCTCATCAGTCTCGCCTGTTCAAACCTGTTCATTCAAGAGGGCTATCCAAACATCTCGCGGGTCAGGTCCTTGGTGAGGTTCTTCTGGTGGCTCTCCAGCGTGCCGCCGCCGATCTCCAGCAGCTTGGCGTCGCGGAGGAAACGCTCGACCTTGTACTCGTCGCAGTAGCCATACCCGCCGAGCACCTGCATCGCGGCGTCCGCCACCCACTTGGCTTCTGGCGCGGCGAACAGCTTGGCGGCGTCGGAGCCGAGCCGGTTGCGCTGATTCGGCCCGATCTCGTGCGCGACCCGGTACACCAGGCACCGCATGGCCTCCGTCTTGGCGTAGGCGTCTCCGATGAATCGCTGAATCTGCCCGAAGCGGTTGATCGGCACACCGAACGCCTGCCGCTCCTGCGCGTAGCGGACCATGATCTCAAGGCAGCGGTCGGCGATTCCGAGGCTGATCGCGGCCAACGTTATCCGCTCGATCTCGAGGTTCCGCATCATGTGCGTGAGGCCCTGTCCCTCTTCGCCCAGGAGATTCTCGACGGGGACCCTGGCGTCATCGAAGACCAGCTCCGACATCGAGGAGGCGCGCATCCCCATCTTCTTCATGGTCTGACCGACAGAGAATCCAGGCGAGTCCGACTCGACGATGAACGCGGTGACGCGCCCGTCCACCTTCGCGTACACCAGGAAGACCTCGCCCTCGGGGCCGTTCGTGATGAAGATCTTGCGGCCATTCAGCACATAGGAGTCATCGTCTCTGCGGGCGGTCGTGGACATGCCCAGAACGTCGGTGCCGACTGACGGCTCGGTCATCGCCATGCCCGCCACCCGCTCGCCGGAGAGCACGCCGGGCAGGATGCGCGCGCGCTGCTCGGGGTTGGCGGCGCTGTAGAAGTTGTTGACGAACAGCATGCTGTGGGCGAGGTAGGCCAGCGCCAGGCCGGGATCGGAGCGGGAGATCTCGTGGTGGGTGATGACCGCGGCGACGGCGTCCATCCCCGCGCCGCCGTCCTCCTCAGGCACCGTGATGCCATGAAGGCCCAGATCGCCGAGCTGCCGAAACAGCGGGACGTTGAGCTTGCCGATGCGATCCTGCTCGTCGGCCTGGGGCTCGATCTCGCCAGCGGTGAAGTCGGCCACCATCTCGCGGAGCATCTCGTGCTCTTCGGTGGGCGCGAACAGGCGGTTGATGACGTCGGACTTCGAGCTGTGCGACATGGGCGCCTCCGGCTCCAGACCTAACCGGGCCGGCCCACATCAGGCGGTCATTCGTCGTCCGTGCCGCGCCGGAGCCGCGGGTTACGAACCGCGACCGCCGAGGGTGAGATGACGCAGAAGCTGATGCTGGTCGATGGCTCCAACCAGGCGTTCCGCGCCTTCTTCGCCATCCGACGCGACATGCGCGGGCTGGACGACTTTCCCACCCGCGCGCTGTTCGGCTTCACGGGCATGCTCGAGAAGCTCCTGCGCGATCACAGCCCCGATCACATCGCGGTGCTGTTCGACCAGGGGCTGTCGTTCCGAAACGAGCTGCACCCCGCCTACAAGGGGCAGCGCCCCGACATGCCCCAGGAGCTCCGGCAGCAGTGGCCCGAGTTCATCCCGCTGTGCCGCGAGTGGGGCGTGCAGGCCATCGCGATGGACGGCTACGAGGCCGACGATCTCATCGGCACGCTCACGCAGCGCCACGCCTCACCCGAGCGCACGGTGATCATCGTCAGCTCCGACAAGGACTTCTGCCAGCTCGTCGGCGAGAACGTGCGGCTGCTCGACGCCGCGAAGAGCACCGAGTACGGCCCCCCGGAGGTCGCGGGCAAGTGGGGCGTCCCCCCCGAGAAGATCGTCGACCTGCTCTCCCTCACCGGAGACACCTCCGACAACGTGCCCGGCGTGCCCGGCGTGGGTCCCAAGAAGGCTGCAAGGTACATCCAGCGCTTCGGCTCGGCTGCCGGCGTGGTCGAGAACGCCGCGACGATCGGCGGAAAGACCGGCCAGCGGATCGCCGAGCATGCCGAGACGGTGGCGCTGGCGCGTCGCCTCGTGACCATCGTCTCCGACATCCCCGCAGGCGAGCTGTCGCTGACGCTCGACGACCTGGCCCGCGGTGAGCCGGACTGGGCAGCGCTCGCCGAGCGCTTCCGCCGCTACAATTTTCGCCGCCTGGCCGCCCGCGCGCGCGACAACCTGCCCGAAGACGAGCGCGACGGCGCGCGCCTCGATCGCTCCACATACAAGACCATCCAGACGCCCCACGCGCTGGCCGAGCTGGTGTCTACGCTGCGGGTGCTGCATCGCTTCTCGTTCGACATCGAGTCGACATCGCTCGATCCCCGCCACGCGCAGATCGTGGGGATGAGCTTCTGTTGGGATCCAGGCTTCGCCGTCTATGTTCCGATCGCCCACACGACCGTCGGGTCCGCCCCACCCGAGAGGGTCGGTCAGCAGCCGCTCCCGTTGCTCAGACGCCAATCTGACGGGACGCCCGCGGAGGAAACACCTGTAGAGGAGCCAGAGGAGACTCCCGCGGAGGGGAATTGCCCCGGCGCGCTGGAGGCGCTCGTGCCCATCCTCGCCGATCCCACCATCAAGAAGACCGGTCAGAACCTCAAGTACGACCTCTCGGTGCTGCGGGCCCACGGCTACGAGCTGGCGGGCATCGACGGCGACACCATGCTCGCCGACTACCTGCTCGAGGCCGACCGCAAGCACGGGCTCGACGAGCTGGCCCTGCGGTACCTCGATCACAGCATGCTCTCGTACGACGAGCTCACGAAGGAGACCGACGGAGCCTTCGCGCCGGTGCCGATCGATCGGGCCACGTTGTACGCCGCTGAAGACACGCATGCTGTCTGGCTCATCGAGAAGGAGATGGACCTCGCGAGCATCCAGCCGCTGTACCGCGACCTGGAGCTGCCGCTGATCCCCGTGCTCGCCGACATGGAGGCTGCAGGGATCGGCGCGGAGCGCGACGCCCTGGTGGCCCTGTCTGCAGAGCTGGACACCCGCATCGCCGCCCGCGCCGCAGCGATCCACGCCGAGGCCGGCTTGGAGTTCAACATCAACTCCACGCAGCAGCTCGCCCACCTGCTGTTCGATGCCTCCAAGCGCGGGCTCACCCCCATCAAGAAGACAAAGTCAGGGTTCTCGACAGACGCGCAGGTGCTGGGGCAGCTCCACCGCGGCGGCGATGCGTTGTCTGGATTGGTGCTCGCCTACCGCGAGCTGACCAAGCTGAAGAGCACCTACGTCGACGCACTTCCCAAACACATCGCTGACGACGGGCGCATCCACAGCTCGTTTCATCAGGCGGTGGCGGCCACAGGTCGGCTGTCGTCGAACGATCCCAACCTGCAGAACATCCCCATCCGCACCGCTGAAGGGCGCCGTATCCGCTCGTGCTTCAAAGCGAAGCCCGGGCATGTGTTCCTCTCTGCTGACTACTCGCAGATCGAGCTGCGCATCCTCGCGCATTACTGCGGTGACGGCCCGATGGTGGAGGCGTTCGCGCGCGGGGAGGACATCCACAAGCGGACCGCCGCCGAGATCTTCGGCGTCGAGCTGGACGCGGTGACCCCCGAGCAGCGGCGCACCGCCAAGGCGATCAACTTCGGCATCTCCTATGGGATGTCCGCCTACCGGCTGTCGATCGATCTGGGGATCCCCGGCCGACAGGCCCAGGCGCACATCAACGGCTACTTCGAGCGCTACCCGCAGGTGCGCCGCACAATGGACGAGGCCATCGCCGCCGCCACCGAGCGCGGACACGCGATCACCTTGCTGGGCCGCCGCCGCACCGTCCGCGGTCTCGGCGCCCGAAACCCGGTCGAGCGACAGGGCGCCGAGCGCATCGCGATCAACACACCCATCCAGGGCACCGCCGCCGACATCATCAAGATCGCCATGATCCGGGTACACCGCGAGCTCTCCGCGCGCTTCCCCGGCGCCCGCATGCTGCTCCAGGTGCACGACGAATTGCTGCTGGAGGTGCCCGAAGATCAGGTGGACGGTGTCCGTGAGCTGGTCGTGACGCAGATGGAGGGGGTCGAAGGGCTGGACGTCCCGCTGCGCGTCGGAGTGGGGATCGGCGCAGACTGGAACGCTGCGCACTGAGCCCTCGGACTGTTGAAGCGATTCAGGCCGCTCCTGGGAGAGCAGTGGCTCTGATCGCTGCGTAGACGCCGAAGAAGAGAGCCGACGTGGATGCCTGGAAGCGGCTCCCCCCCGAACAGGGCAGAGTAGGACAGAGCAGGGGTTATGGCAGGACTGGACGGGAGGCGGAGATGGCGATCGGGACTCTGGGACTCGTGATGGGGGGACTGCTATCTGGGGAACCGCTATCTGGGGGACTGCTATCTGGGGGACTGCTGGCCGGTGAGCTGCCCGCAGGCGTCTCGCTGCTCGGATGGGCGCTCGGCCTGCTCCCGCTCGTCGGCGCACTGACCGGGGATGGCTCGACCCCGGGCCGCGGCGTCGCGCCGAAGAACAGCCCCGATCACGAGATGGTGCGGGCCGTGCTCGACGGCGACGCCACGGCCTATCGCGGCCTCATCGAGCGGTACCAGGGACGCATCTACGGCGTGGTCTACGGGATGGTGCGCAACCCTGAGGACGCCCGCGAGCT
The DNA here is from genome assembly GCA_964464515.1 of uncultured Enterobacterales bacterium. Classification (GTDB taxonomy): domain Bacteria; phylum Myxococcota_A; class UBA796; order UBA796; family UBA2385; genus CAYXGP01. The sequence continues at coordinate 16,259 of CAYXGP010000094.1, read as the reverse complement.
GTCCCAGGAGGCGTTCGTCAAGGCCTACCGGAACCTGTCGCGCTTCCGCTTCGGGAGCAGCTTCTACACGTGGCTGTGTCGCATCGCCATGAACGTCTCGATCGATCACCTGCGCCGGATGAAGAAGCGCCGCACCGAACAGTTCGACGAGGGGATCGCCTCGCGCGACGCCGGCGTGATCAGCCTGGCGCACCACCGCGCCGACCCGGACCGCACGCTGGAGCGCAAGCGCTTGCGGGAGCGCATCTTCTCCGCCATCGACACGCTGCCCGACGACCAGCGACAGGTGATCATCCTTCGGGAGATCGACGGGCTGTCCTACAAGGAGATCGCCGCGGTGATGGAGATCCCCGAGGGGACCGTGATGAGCCGCCTGTACTACGCCCGCAAGAAGCTCCAGGCCGCTCTTCGGGACGAGCGCCGGTGAAGCGGGGCGATCCCATGGGTGGCAACAAGCGCCATCGAATGTCCGGGGACGTCGTGCGTCGAGGTTGGTGCATCCCCCACACGGTGAGACCGTGACGCTCGATTCCCACCAGCTCCTCGAGCTCCGCGCCGGCGACGGCCTGCTGACCGACGCTGAGCGGGCGACGTTGGGCGACGTCTTGCCCTGGTCGCCGATCCGCGCGCAGCTCACCCGCGCGCTCCTCCCCGATCGCTCGCCGGATCTGGCGCGAGACGTGATGGCAGCGCTGGCGCTGGACGCGTCGACCGACACCGTCAGCGACCTCCTCGGCGGCGGGACCCATCCGGAGCTGGCCGGCGACGTCCTGGCAGCGCTCGAGCTGGACACAGACACCGCGCAGATCGGCGACCTTCTGCGCGACACGCCCGCCGCGCCCGATCTGGTTGCCGACGTGATGGCGGCCCTCGCAGCGGCTCCCGCAGCGACTCCCGCAGCGGCTCTCGAAGGGGAGCACGCAGCAGATACCGCAGAGGCTCTCTCTGGCGGGTTCGCGGAGGAGTTCGACGTGGGAGTCGCGCTCCGCGCCGCTGTAGAAGTGCCCGACGTCGATCTGACCGACGCCGTGATGGGTGCGCTGCGCGATGAGCTGGACGACGCAGACGCTGTCGGCCCCACCCTCCGCAGTGTCTTCCGCGCGCCTGAGATGGATCTGGCCGACGACGTGATGGCGCGCCTCTCGCTGGCGACCGACGCGGGCCCCGCGCTCAGCCCTGCCCTCCGCGATGTGCTCCGCGCCCCTGATGTGGCCCACGATCCCCAGCCGATCCTCGACGCAGTCGGGGTCCGGGACGATCACGCGGAGCTGCGCGGGCTGCTCGGTGAAGCGCTCGACGCGGGGCCCGTGCCCGATCTGGCCGATGACGTCATGTCCGCGCTGGGCCTGTCAGAGCTGGGCCTGTCAGAGCTGGGCCTGTCAGAGACGGGCGTGGGGCTCCGAGACGCGCTCACGCCGGATGAAGGCCCCGATCTGTGGGCCGGCATCGCCGCGGAGATCGGCGCGGCCCCCGACGTCGAGGCCGCCCCCGCTGCGAGCGCCGAGGTGATCCCGCTGCGGTCCTCGCGCTGGGCGCTCACCGGGCTGGCGCTGGCGATCGCCGCGGCGCTGCTGCTGTTCGTGACAGGCGGCCCGATCCCCGAGACCGACGACGCCGAGGTGTACGAGCTGGCGAGCGTCAATCAGGTGGAGATCGAGGAGATCTCCGGCGACGCCGAGGTGGTGGTGCTGCAGTTCGCCGAGGGCGAGCCGACCATCATCTTCATCGAGGAGGAGCCCGCTCCCTCTTCGGACAGCGAGGGAGGGTGACGCCGTGAAGTTGCGCAGGCTGATGACCGTGGCGCTGTGCCTGGGGATCACCCAGCTCGGGCTGGCCCATCCGACGGAGGCGGCGCCGCTGCCCCCCCGCCCGAAACCGATCCCCGCCGCCGCGCCGCCGCGCCCGCCGCCGCCCCGTCCGCCGGCGGCGCGCGGCCACATCTCGCGGTCCGAGAAGGTGCAGGTGCGCGTGATGGTGGTGTTCGCCACCGACAGCCACAACAACATCGACGAGCGCCTCGGCTCGCTGGTGCGCTCGCTGTCGCACCTGCGCTACTCCGGATACGAGCTGCTGGACACCGTCACGCTGTCGCTCGGAAACCGCGGCGTAGACTCGTTCACGATCGTCGGTGGACGGCGGGTGACCGTGGAGCTGCTGTCGAAAGACGAGCGACGGGTTCGGATGCGCGTGCAGATCCACTCCGAGAGCGGCGGCAAGCTGCTGGACACCACGCTGTCGTGCAACCGAAACGGCACCGTGATCTTCGCCGGTCCGCGCCACAAGGACGGGATCCTCGTGCTGCCGCTGACCCCCAGGTACTGAAGCGAAGCGTTCAGGCGCGCCGTGGTCGGATAGATCGTCCGACCATCCGGAGCACGTATGACCATCTTCGCGAAGATCCTCTCCGGGGAGATCCCGGCCCGCCGTCTATACGACGACGAACACTGCATCGCTTTCGCAGACATCAGCCCCCAGGCGCCCACCCATGTGTTGGTGATCCCCCGCGAGCCCATCGTGTCCGTGGCGCATGCGGGTCCGGAGCACGCCGAGCTGCTCGGGAGGCTGCTGCTCGCCGCTGCGCAGGTCGCCCGCGATCTGGGCCTCGAAGACGACGGCTACCGCCTGGTGACGAACATCGGCCGCCACGGTGGGCAGTCAGTCTTCCACCTGCACATCCACCTGCTCGGCGGTCGGCAGATGATCTGGCCCCCCGGGTAGGCGGCTCGCCAGCGGACTCCCCTCCAATGCCCGGCGCGCGCTCTCGATGAACTCACGCGTGTCGGCGTTCTCTCCGTAGACCTCTGCCTGCAGGGCCATCTCCAGCTTGTCCAGGGCGTGGACGAACCGCGCCTCGGGCGTGGTGTTCTCGACGTACTCCCTCCAGACGGAGTGCAGACTCGGCTGGTCCGCGAACAACACGTCAGCAGCTTCTGCCTCGCGGCGAGCCTTCTCCGCGCGGGAGATCCCGTCGTGTGGGGTGATATCACCGACGATGACCTCCGGGAGATCATGCAGAATCGCCAGCTCCAGCACCCGGACACGATCGAGGTCCGGCGGACACAGCGAGACGGCCAGGAACGCGACTCCCCAGCTATGATCGGCGACCGACTCGGGCTGGCGGATGCCCACCCGCAGCCAGCCGGCGCGCGGAATGGTCTTGAGTCGGAGCGCTTGAAGCAGCGTCACACCACGAGCCGGCGCTGATCCGGCCAGCGCATCGCCACCACGAACGGGTCCTCCCGCTGACGCGCCAGGAAGTCGTCCTTGCAGCGGAGACCCTGCCAACCCAACGAAATAAGCACCTGCGCGATCGCCCCGCCCAGGTTGCTCCCCGGTCCGGGCAGCACGATGATGTCGGGCGCCAGCTCACCTACAGCGGTCCGCACCATCGCGGTGAAGTCGAACGCCGCGGTGATCTGGTGACCCAGTGTGTACTCGGCGATGGCCGCGGGATCGGCATGCAGAGGGCGCCAGACGTGCCCGCGACCGTCGATGAGCGGGATCTCGGGTCCGCGCCAGCCCAGCGATCCCAGCTCTCGCTGCGCCCGCGCAGAGACATCAGCCATCAGAGGGGTGTGGAACGCCGAATGCAATGGAAGCCGCAGGGGGAATGTGCGCGGCCCGAACCTCCGCTGGGGGATCTGCGCGACGGCCTGCGCGAGCGCAGCGTCGGTTCCGCCGAGCACGGCCTGCCCGCCCAGATGAATCGACGTGTGTAGATCCGGGATGGCCTCCACCGCGGCGGCGACAGCGGCCGAAGCGGCGGGGTCCCTCCGCCATGAGTCTGCGTCGACCACGGGGGTGACGATCTGCCCGCCGACCACCCCGCCAGCCTGGAAGCTGCCCAGCGTCTCGATCAACCTCCCGCAATCGTGAAGACTCAGCGCGCCGCCGAAACCCAGCGCGGTGTACCAACCCATGGAGTTCCCGCAGGCCCCCACCACGCGCACCTTCTCACGATCGACTTGAGAGAGATCGGTCAGGCTCACGGCGGCTGTCAGCAGGCTGGCGTTCTCGCCCGCGATGTGCAGGGCGCTGCGGAAGCGGTCTGCGCTGTCCAGGTCGGTGATCGTCGGGCGACCGAGCGCCGCTCGCAGCCCGTCGAACACGTCGATCGCGGGGGCGCGCAGCCCGGAGAGGGAGCCCAGGCAGTCCCGGGTGTAGCTGCCGCGACCAGGGCAGAGGACCAGCGCGCGCTTCATCGCAGCAGCTCCCGCGCAGCGGCGTGGATGTCGTCTTCCTGGACCAGCACGAGGTTCGCGGCGGCCCCCAGGGGGATGAAGGTGTCATCGGCGGCGACGCGCGCCACGGCGACCCCGGGGCAGCGCTCGGCCAGCGCCGCCAGCACCGGCTCTGCCACGCCGCCGGTGCGTCGACACTCGTCCACCACCAGGGCTGCGCCGCACCTGCGGGCCTGCGCCGCGAAGGCGGCCTCAGGCAGCGGCAGGAGCCAGCGCAGATCGACCACCCGCGCGGCGATCCCCTCGGACGCGAGCCGTCTCTGCACCCGCAGACTCATCCACACGCCGTTGCCGTACGTGAGGATGCACAGATCGTCGCCGTCGCCATGCACGGCGATCTCGCCGACGTCGATCGCGAAGTCCGCGCGAGGGTAGGGAAACGACCACTCGCCGTCCCGCTGCTCATGGAGGTCCTTCGTCATGTACCGCGCGATGGGCTCCAGGAACAGACTCACCCGGCCGTCGACGTGCGCCGCGGCGACGCAGGTACGTAGCATGCCCACCGCGTCTCTTCCATTGGAAGGGCAGGCGATGAGCAGCCCGGGGATGTCGCGGAGCGCGGCGATGGCGTTGTCGTTGTGGAAGTGACCGCCGAACCCCTTCTGGTAGGCGAGGGACGCGATGCGCACCACCATCGGGTTGCGGTACTGCCCCTGGCTGAAGAACTGCAGAGACGCCGCCTCTCCGCGGATCTGGTCCAGCGCGTTGTGCAGATACGCCAGGTACTGAATCTCCGGTACGGGCAGCAGCCCCATCTGCGCGGCGCCCATCGCGAGGCCCAGGATGGCCGTCTCGTCGAGCGGCGTGTTGAAGACCCGCGCGCGCCCGGCGCGCTCCTGCAGATCCGCGGTGACGTGGTACACCCCGCCCTTTCGCGCGACGTCTTCGCCGAAGATCACCATCTGTGGGTACTTGATCAGCAGGTCGCCGAGGGCGCGATTGAGCAGCATGGCCATGTGCCGGGGCCGCTCCTCCTCGGGAAGCCGCGGAAAGAACGCCGCCCGCGCCGCTGCGTCGACCGGTCGACGGGCCTCTGCGGCCACGACGTCCGCGTGGTGGGGAGCCAGCGGCTCCACGACGGCAGCCGCCGTGTCGATTCGAGGACGCCCCTCCGCCTCGCGCGCCAGCGCGCCGACCCGCTCGCGGGTCTCCTCGTACAGCTCCAGGACCTGCTCGGAGGTCAGCCACCCATCGGCGATCAGCGACAGCGCGGCGATCTTCACGGGGTCCTCCGCTTCGGTGGCGGCGATCTCGTCCGGCGTTCGGTAGAGCTGCTCGACGTCCGAGCCCGCGTGCCCCATCAGCCGCACGAGCCGAAGATGCAGAAACGCCGGTCGGCGAGTTCTGCGCACGAACTCCGCGGCGGCTGCTGCGGCGTCGTATGCGCTCGCCATGTCCAGCCCGTCACCGCCGAAGTACTTGAGCCCCGTGTCTGCACGAAATCGCTTCTCGACCCATCCCCGCGGAGTGCGCACGGAGATCCCCAGCCCGTTGTCCTCGCAGACGAACAGCAGCGGGCAGGGGAGGTTCTGGTGATACGACAGCGCCGCGGTGTTGAACGCCCCGCAGGCCGTCGAGTGGTTGGACGAGGCGTCGCCGAACGTACATACAACGATCGCGTCGTCGGGGATGCTCAAACGCAGGCCCTGTCTCCGCATTCGCGCGATGGTGAAGGCCGACCCCACCGCCTTGGGCAGGTGACTGGCGATGGTGGAGGTCTGCGGCGGAATGTTGAGAGGTACGGAGCCGAACACCTTGTGACGACCGCCCGCGATGGGCTCATCTGACGAGGCCACCACCCCCAGCAGGATGTCCAGCAGGGGAGTGCTGCCCGGCACCTGACGCGCGCGTTGGATGAAGAACCCGCCCGATCGATAGTGCAGAAAGGCCGGATCAGTGGGCCGCAGGGCCGCCGCGAGGGCAGCATTGGCCTCGTGGCCGGACGAGCCGATGGTGTAGAAGCCGGCGCCGCGGGCCTTCAGCTCGCGCGCGACCAGATCCACGTGGCGGCTGGCGATCGTCGTCTCCAGAAGCTCGATCGCCTGCCGGCCGGTGAGGGCTCTGCTCGGTCGCACCGGCGCGTCGAGGTCTCTTCTACGGGCCGACGCGACCGGGGCCGCGGCGACTGCCTCCGTGAAATTGCGATCGACGATCGCAGCGCGGCTCACTGCCATTCAGGACTCACTGCCATTCAGGACTCACTGCCATTCAGGATTCACTGCCGTTCAGGATTCACTGCCGTTCAGGACTCACTGCCATTCGCAGAATCACTGCCATTCGCAGAATCCACCCATCTTGACGGAGTTGTGGGGGAGTTCTACCCAGCAAGATCTCTACAGTCCGAGGACCTCTCGGACCTTGGAGCCCATCTCTGCGGGGCTGCGGACCACATGCACGCCCGCCGCTTCCATCGCCTGGAACTTCGCCTCGGCGGTGCCCTTACCACCCGAGATGATGGCGCCTGCGTGGCCCATGCGGCGTCCTGGGGGCGCAGTGGCGCCCGCGATGAAGCCGACGATGGGCTTGGTCATGTGCTCTGCGGCCCAGGCGCAGGCCTCCTCCTCGGCCGAGCCGCCGATCTCGCCGATCATGATCACCGCCTCGGTGTCGGGATCGTCGTTGAACAGGCGGAGGGCGTCGGTGTGGTTGGTGCCGATGATCGGGTCGCCGCCGATGCCGATGCACGTCGACTGGCCCAGGTCCACAGCCGTGAGCTGCCCCACCGCCTCGTAGGTGAGTGTGCCGGAGCGCGAGACCACGCCGACCGGTCCGGGCTTGTGGATGTGACCGGGCATGATGCCGATCTTGCACTGTCCCGGGGTGATGATGCCCGGACAGTTGGGGCCGATCAGACGCGAGCCCCGCTTGCGCAGATACGCGTTGGCCCACACCATGTCGTTCACCGGGATCCCCTCGGTGATCGCCACGATCAGCGGAATACCCGCGTCGGCGGCCTCGCAGATCGCGTCCGCCGCGAACGGCGGAGGGACGAAGATGACGCTCGCGTTGGCCCCGACCTTCTCGACGGCCTCCGCGACGGTGTCGAAGACCGGGACCTCGCCGCCGCCGTCGGTGAAGACCTGTCCGCCCTTGCCCGGCGTCACTCCGCCGACCAGGTTGGTTCCGTAACGCTGCATCATGCCGCTGTGGAACCGACCGGCGCCGCCGGTGATGCCCTGCGTGATGAGGCGGGTGTTGCTGTCTACCAGAATCGCCATGATGGTCCCCGATCAGCCTGCGGCTGCAACGGCCTTCTCGGCCGCGTCGGCGAGAGTGTCCGCCGGAATGATTGCCAGGCCGCTCTCTGCGAGCAGCTTCTTGCCGAGGTCGACGTTGGTGCCGGCCAGTCGCACGACCAGCGGCACGGTGAGGCCGACCTCTCCGACCGCTGCGATCACGCCCTCGGCGATGACGTCGCACTTCATGATGCCGCCGAAGATGTTGACCATGATGGCTTTGACGGCCGGGTCGCGGGAGATGATCTCCAACGCAGCCTTCACCTGATGCGCCTTCGCGCCGCCGCCCACATCCAGGAAGTTGGCCGGCGATCCGCCGTAGTGCTGGATGATGTCCATCGTCGCCATCGCCAGCCCCGCGCCGTTGACCATGCAGCCGATGTTGCCGTCGAGGTTGATGAAGTTGAGCCCGACCCTGTCGGCCTCGACCTCCGCTGGGTCCTCCTCGGCGGGATCGTGCCAGGAGGCGATCTCCTTCTGCCGGTACATCGCGTTGCCGTCGATGGTGATCTTCGCGTCCAGCGCCACGACGTCGTCATCGGGCGTGATGATCAGGGGGTTGATCTCCAGCATGCTGGCGTCGATCGCCAGGTAGCTCTTGTAGAGCGCGCGGAACATCTTCACCGCGCTGCGCATGGCCTTGCCGCGGAGCCCCAGCTTGAAGGCCAGCTGCCGGCCCTGCCAGTCGCCCAGGCCCGTGGTGGGATCGACGTGGATCTTGAAGATGGCGTCTGGGTTCTCTGCGGCCACCTCCTCGATCTCGGTGCCGCCCTCGGAGCTCGCCATCAGCAGGATCGTAGAGGTCTGCCGATCGAGCAGCACCGCCAGGTAGATCTCACGCGCGATGTCGGCGCCGCCGGTGATGTAGACCGTCTTTACCTCCACGCCGCCGAGTCCGGTCTGCTTTGTGACCAGCGTATTGCCGAGCATCGAGCGCGCCGCGGCCTCCACCTGATCGAGGCTCCTGCAGAGCTGCACGCCGCCCACGCCGGGCTGATCGCCCTTGCCTGCGACCACGTTCTCCAGCACGTCCGCGGTGGTGATCTCCTTGAACCGGCCCTTGCCGCGACCGCCGGCGTGGACCTGGGCCTTGACCACCCAGAACCCTCCGCCCAGGGAGTCGGCGGCGGCGACCGCCTGCTCGACCGAGGTCACCGCTTTACCAGCAGGAATCGCCACCCCGTGCCGCTCGAGGAGCGCCTTGGCCTGGTACTCATGGAGCTTCATCGTGCTTCCATCCGTAGGTTTGCCGGCGACGCCGGCGTTTGTTCGCCCTGCTGGACGTAGGAGTCATCGCTACCAGTCGAGACTAGCCGAGGCGGCGCGGAGCCTGGTTCTCGGCGCGGTACCCGCAGCGGTAGATCGCCACGCCGCGACCGCCGCGGAGTTTGGTGCGCTCATCGACGATCTGCGCGGTGATGCCCGCGATCCGCGAGAAGCCGAACAGGAGTGTGTAGTAGTCGCTGTCGGTGAGCCCACAGGCGTTGAGCAGCGTACCGCTGACTGCGTCGACGTTCGGGTACGGGTTGGAGATCCTGGGGTTCTCCTTCAGCACCTTCACGGCCCGCTCGCGCATCGCCAGGGCGGTCTTGAACAGGTCGTCGTCGGGGCAGAGACTCTGGCCCATCTGGTACCAGATGGTCGCCCGCGGGTCCTCGGCGCGCAGCACCGCGTGGCCGAAGCCGTACACGAGCTGCTTGTTGGCCAGACGGTCGCGGATGATCTGCTCGATCTCGTCTGCGTCGGTGGTGCCCACGGACCGCACGAAGTTCAGGCAATCCTGGTTTGCGCGACCGTGCCGGGGACCGGACAGGCCGGCCATCCCCGCCGCCAGCGACAGGTAGATGTTGGCGAGCCCGCTGGCGACAGCCTTGGAGGTGAACGTCGACAGGTTGCCGCCGCCGTGATCCATGTGCAGCACGTAGAAGGTCCGCAGCAGGCGCCTCAGACGATCGGCGTCGGCGCCGGGGACGTCGAGCATCTGCACGAAGTTCTCCACCAGCCCCAGCTCGGGACGGGAGGGGAGGGGATCACCCCAGCCGGAGCGCAGCCGAAAGATGGCGGCGATCAGCGTGCCGGAGCGCGCCACCAGGTTCAGACCGTCCTCATGGTAGTCGTCGGTCTTTCCGTGCATGCCCAGCATCGCCAGACCGGCCACCAGCCACTCCATCGGGTGGCCGTCTCGGGGCAGGGACCGCAGCCCCTCCAGCACCGACGGATCGACCACGGACCGCGCCGCGAGATCCGCCTTGAACTCCGTCAGCTGCTCTTCGTTCGGGAGATTCTTGTTGTAGAGGAGGTAGATCACCGCCTCGGGGTCGAGCGCCGCGAGGTCCATGACGGGGTAGCCGACGTAGCTGACGCCCTCATGAGGATCGACGCGCGAGGTGCGCACCGTCCCGACGGGGAAGCCGCGGAGCCCGGTGTTGAGGTGGTTTTCGGTGATCTCGAAGAGGACGTTGTCGCCCATGGTGGTGACCTCCCTGGGGGCGTGCTTTATCTGGCCGCACCCACGGGCGCCATGCACAGGCGCGCCGGCCGGGTGTGAGCTCCAGCCAGGGTCACAGCCGGCGGGGGCGCGGGTACCTGTACGCCATCACCCCGGCACTGGAGCCCCCGATGCGCACCGCCCACACCCTCCTCCTCTCCCCCTCCTCATCGCCACCGCCACAGACGCCAACGCGAAGAAGGAGCGGGTGACCTGCTCCGACACGAAGTACACGGACTGCGACTGCCCCAACGACGACGGCGGCAGCGGGGGCTACAGGGACAGTCAGGTCCCGATCGGCGGGACGTGGACCAGCGACGGCTCCGGCGATCTCGATCACCTCGTCGACGTCGAGCTGAACCTGGAGGACGACGGGCAGGGGACGCTGACGCTCTGGCTCAAGGCGGCCGGCGACGACTCCTGGGACGATGGCCCCTGGTGCGAAGAGGAGGAGGAGGAGATGATGCCGTCGATCGCTGTCGTCACCACCGGATCGGGCGCCGTGAACATCACCGAGCACCTGGACTGGGAGGGCGGCGAGGTGCAGGGCCGCTGAGAACGACCGACCGATGAAGTCGCCCGGGTGCAGGCGGTGTCGACTGCCGTCGGGCAGGCGGAGGGTGATGGAGGGCTGCATCAGGCCTCGGCGATCTCGCCAGCGCCGACGCGTAGGCGGGCCTCGGTGACCTGACAGCGGTGAGCGTTCAGGTTGACAACCCCTCGCTTGCTCTCGCGGTCCCTGGCCGCGTCTCGTCCCCTTGACGTGACGCTGCCACGACGGCGGCTCCTCACCTGCGACCAGGAACCACGAGTTCGGCGCAATCTTGTCACCAACCTGAACGCTCACCGCTGTGAGACTCCATCCGCACCTCCCCGGTGGCGGACACTCAGGCGCTCGCTTCGCGGATGCCCGCGGCGATCTGACCAGCCAGATCCCGCTCGACCGCCTTGGCGGCGACCTTCACCGCGTTGCGGATCGCGCGCTCGCCGCTGCGGCCGTGCGCCTTGATCACCACCTTGTCGAACCCCAGCAGGGGCGCGCCGCCGTACTGCTTCCAGTCGGTCATCGTGCGGAGCTGCCGGAGCCCCTGGGACAGCATCGTGAGCCCCAGCCGCCACAGGAACTTGCGGGCGTATGCGTCCTTCGCGAGATCGCTGACCACCTCGCTGACGCCCTCGAGCATCTTGAGGACGACGTTCCCCAGGAAGCCCTCGCAGACGATGACGTCCACCGTGCCGCGGGGGATGTCCAGCCCCTCGACGTTGCCGTGGAAGGCCACCGCGTTGCCGCCCGCCAGCACGCGGTGGGCCGCCTGGATGGCCGGCGTGCCCTTGCCGGGCTCGGTGCCGTTGGACAGCAGGGCCACCCGGGGGGCGGGGTTGTCGGAGATGACCTGCGCGTAGGCGCTGCCCATCACCGCGAAGCCCACCAGATCCTCGGCGGTAGCCGTGAGCGTGGCGCCGACGTCGAGCATCAACGCGAAGGGATCTCCGCGGGGGCCGTGGCGCTGCTCGGTGGGGTACACCGCCGCCAGCGCGGTGCGGCGGATCCCCGGCAGGCGCTGAAGGCGCTGCGCGGCCGCCAGGATGGTCGCGCCCGTGTGGCCCGCGCTGACCAGGGCGTCGGCCTCACCTGCGGCGACGAGGTCCATCGCCACCCCGATGGAGCAGCCGGGCCGCGCCAGGGCCTCCTGGGGCTTCTCCTCCATCCCCACGGCCTCGGGGGCATGCACCACCTGCAACCACGCGGGATCGTACCGATGGGCGGACAACAGCTCGGTGAGCTGCGGCTCGCGGCCCACCAGGAGCACGCGCACCGGGCGGTCCTCTCGGCTCAGGCGGGCGGCTCCGGCCACCACGGGCTCCGGACCCAGATCTCCACCCATCGCATCCAGCGCTACTCGGATCATGATCACCCCCGGGGGATGGTAGCGCGATGCGCGAGCAGCGCTCAGTCGCCTGAGACACGCTCCAGCTTCGCCAGCCGCTCCCGATCCCGATGGGCAGCCTTCCGCAGCGTCTCCAGCTCGTCCTTCAGCGCGGCGAGCGCGGGCCCGCCGGACTTGCGCGCGGAGATGCGCCGCAGCGCCTCGAAGGCCAGCCGCTGGGTGCGGCCGTCGGGATCTCCTGCGTGGATGCCCCGCAGCACGCCGCTGGCGCGGGGATCGCCGAGCCGGCCCAGCGCCGACACCGAGGCGATCCGGACCCGCAGCGGGGAGTCCGCCACGAGCTCCAGCAGGCGGTCCACCGCGGGACGGCGGCAGGCTTCTATCTCATCGCCCAGTCGCGCCAGCGCAGACACGGCGGCGGCGCGCGCGCGGACGGGCCGATGGTCTTCTGTCCAGCTCAGCAGGACCGGCAGCGCGGCCTCTTCGCGGCAGGCGCCCAGCCCCTCCAGCGCGCGGGCCCGGAGGGTCTGTCCCCAGGAGTCCCGCTCCAGCGCGGCGGTGCAGATCTCCCGAGCGCCCTCCCAGCGCATCTTGCCCAGGCCCCGCAGGGCCTCTCCCTCGACCTGGATGGCGGGATCACCATGCTCAGCGACGCCGCGAAGCGCCGTCGCCGCGTCTTCGTGCCGAAACTTCGACAGCGCCGCCACCAGCGCGCGGCGGGCCTTGGGGTGCGCCTCGCCCGCGGCGAGCCGATCGAGCAGCGCCTGGCGGGCAGCAGCGCTGCCATCGGAGCCCAGGAGCGACGCCAGCTTCGCGCGAACGCCCCAGAACGCCTCGGTGGACAGCGCGGCGATCAGCGCGGTCCGCGCCGGCGCGGTGCCCAGCTTGAGGAGGGCCTCGGCAGCGCGGATGCGGCCGGCGACGCCGGGATCATCTCGGAGAGACGCCTCCAGCAGACCACGAGAGGCGGAGATCTTCAGCGCCGCGAGGACCGACAGGTGGGAGTCGACCTCGACGCGATCGGGGGCCTCGGGGCAGGGGATGGCCCATGCCCGCTCTCGCTCGCGCACCGGCAGGCGGATCTCCTGCACCTGGTCACCGCAGACCACGCGGATCGGCAGATCGAGGTGGAAGGCCTGCGCGGTGGCGTCTCCCTCCTGCGTCTGGGTGATGGTGACGCTCAGCAGATCGCCCTCGTGGGCGACCGCCGCGGTGATCGCGGGGTGTCCAGCGCCGTGTACCCACTGCTGGAAGAACGCGTCCAGGTTGCGGCCGGTGACGTCCTCCATCGTGCGCTGGAAGTGGCGCGTGTGCGCGGTCTGGTGGGAATGACGTCGCAGGTACGCGGACACCCCCGCCCAGAAGGCCTGCTCGCCCAGCAGGCCGCGGAGCGTGTGCAGAACCAGCGCGCCCTTCTCGTACAGGTGGCGATCGAACATGTCGATGGGGTTGCGGAATTCGTACGTGACGATGGGGCGGCGGTAGCGGGAGCTGTCTTCGGACAGGTATCCCTGCAGCTGCCCCAGCAGCGCGTAGCAGGCCTCATCGGCGCCGAGATCGTGGCGCTTCCACAGGTGCTCGCTGTACGTGGCCCAGCCTTCGTTGAGCCAGCCCTGGCTCCAGTCCTGGCAGGTGACGAGGTCGCCGAACCACTGGTGGGCCAGCTCGTGGACGACGAGGTCCTCGCCGTTCCAGTCGAGGGCCGCGCGATCGTCGGTGAGCACGAGATCCGTGAGCGTGGTCGCGCCGGCGTTCTCCATCCCGCCGAAGATGAAGTCGTGTACCACCACCTGATCGTAGCGGGGCCAGGGGTACGGCACGCCGTAGCGCTCCGACAGGAAGGAGATCATCGCGGGGGTCTTGCCAAAAACCCGCTCCATCACTGCGCGATCGGTGCCCTGTGGAGCGAGGTAGCGGACCGGGACGTCGGCGCCCGCCGCGGTGACGATCTCGAACTCCCCGACCACCACGGTGAACAGGTAGGCGGTGATGGGATCGGCCTGCACCCAGCTCCAGCGCACCCAGCCCGCCTCGGGGTTGGAGCGGCTGCGCAGGCGACCGTTCGAGAGCACCTCGAACCGCTCCGGCGCCAGCACGGTCACGTCGAACGGGCACTTCCAGGACGGGTGATCGTGGCAGGGGAAGATGAAGTGCGCGTCCTCGTCCTGACACTGGCTCCAGGCCATCACCCGGCGGTCGGGGTTCGCGGCGTTGGCGCCGGGGAAGTAGAGGCCGCGAGAGGGGCTGCCGTGGTACGCCACGTTCACCGCGCCGCCCTCACCGACGCCGCGCACCCGCAGCCGCCCGTCGTCGTGGCGCCAGGGGAGCGGGCTCCCGCCAGCGTCGGTCACGGACTCGACGGTCAGCTCATCGAGATCGAGGGTGAGGATGCCCGCGGCGCCGGGGAGCGCGGTGACCTGAAGCGTCGCGCGTCCGCGCAGGTTGCGGGCGTCCGGATCGATCCAGAGCTCGAGGCTGATGCGGTGGATGCGGTAGCGGCGGTCGGGCGCGTAGCGCGGCGGGACCCCCGGCTCTGCGAATCCACGCCCGGACTCGAGGGCGTACCCGCCGAAGGCCGCCTCCAGCATGAGGCTCTTGTCGGTGAGGTGATGGCTGCCCATGGCGCCTCCGAAGATTTCCGAAGAATGCAGCGGACTGTGGATGTTCGGCGGCCGTCCCCGCCGGGGATTCTTCTCGGCTACTCGGCAGCCTGCGCGACGGGCTGCTCGCCCTGACGAGAGGCAGGCAGCAGCACATAGCCCTCGCGCAGATCGCCGAGGAACGCGCAGGACTCGGGCCCGCGGAGGTCGAGGTACGCGGCGGTGTAGGCGCACAGCGTGGCCTCCAGCCGCTCCTCGATCTCGCCCACGCGACTGCCGTTGCACATCGCCAGCTCGACGTCCAGCAGCTCGTCGAGCTCGGAAGACGACACCAGGGGCGGAACGGCGTCGCACAGCCGGTCCTCCAGCGTCTCGCGGAAGCGGGCGACGGCGTCCTTCCGCGCGCCGACCGGGCCGCTCTTGAGGCGGATGGGGCGGTCGAGCCCGAACAGCATGATCTGGGTGGGCTGGTTGTAGGTCTCCACCACGCGGTCACCGTCGACCATGGGGTTGGGGTCGAAGCCCATCCGCATCAGCGCGCGGCCGATGGTGCGGGGGTGCCCGGCGTTTACGGTGTTGACGTGGTAGTTGTCCACCTGGTGGCCGCCGAAGTGCTTCTCCAGCAGGCGGTCCGCAGACCGCCGACCGCCGGTGTTCTCGCAGATGATGGGGGCGTTGACAGCCAGCACGCAGCCGGAGCGGCCGCGGTTGCGAGCGATCCACGAGAGGATGTCCTCGTGGGCGCGGAGCGCGCAGCTCGAGACGAGGCGGACACCTTCGCCGTCCGGCGCCAGCTCGATGACGGCGCCGCCGGATGACTTGCGGGGCGCCCAGGCGAGATCGAGTCCGAGGTAGCGGGGAAGGCGACGTCTGCGGCTGGTCACGATGGGTCCTCACATGTCGGGGGGACGCGCTGGCGACGCAGCCGAGACCAGGCAGCGGAGCCCGGACGGGCCGTGGCCGATCGTCCGGGTGGGACCTGGCTTGGAGGGGGCACCCCTATGTTTTTAGACAAGTGTCTTGAGGGGGGGCCCGACAGACGCTCCAGCGCGGTTGGAGCCGGCCTCTAACCGCTTGCGGGACAATTCCCAGCCCCGCGGCGGGTTTCCCCTGGACTACCGATGACCCTGCCCACCCTGGCCGCCCTGCCCAACCTGGCCGCCCTGCCCACCTTGACCACCCTGGCCGCCGCCTTGCTGGCCGCCGCCCTGACCGCCGCCTTGCTTGCCCCCGCCAGGGTCGGCGCCCGGAGGACCATTCTGCCCACCCTGGCCACCCTGGCCGCCGGGGCCACCGCCCGGACCTCCGCGACCGCCCTGGCCACCCTGGCCGCCGCGCCCCTCGGGGATCTCGAACAGCCCTGAGCCGGGCTGGCCCATGTCCTGACCGGTGAGGTCCTCCACCTTCGAGACCCTGGCCTCCAGCTCGTCGATGACCGACTGCAGATCGGTGCCGCCCAGGGTGGTGGTGCGGGGGTCGTACTGGACGAGCCGCGCGGGCAGGATCCCGTCGTTCTGGAGGTCCGCGACGGCCAGCTCGGCCTTCGCGAGGCGCTCCTCAAGGAGCAGGAAGCGCTCCACGGTGATGGGCGAATCGACCGCGAGCGCCTGCTCGCATGCGGCCACCCGCTCGTCGAGCCCATCCAAGGCGGCCTGCACGGCGGGATCAGGGGCGGCGGCGGGAGCCGGTTCGTCGCCGCAGGCCAGGAGCAGGATGACAACAACGAGAGGCATGCGGCTTCTGTAACCGAAGCGGGCGCAGGCGTTCGGTCTCGCGGTCACTCGGAGAGAGAGCATGCACCACGT
>CAYXGP010000093.1:0-28913 GCA_964464515.1 uncultured Enterobacterales bacterium | reverse complement strand
GCCTGGTACGTCGACGGTCGGAGAGGCGCAGCGGCGAGGGTGTCGTACGACGGAAACGCCAACCCGAACGTCAGCGCGGGCAAGCGCGGGAGCCCCCCGCCGCTGCCACCCCCGCCCGACGACAGGTAGGGCGAGACGAAGACCAGCGAGCCCAGGACCGCCACCAGCGCCGCCGGACCGAGCCAGCGCAGCGCCAGCGCCGCTGGCGGGCGCTCGCGGAGGAGCCAGGCGCCGACGATGATCGCGCCGACCATCGCCGCGAACAGTCCGTAGAACCAGTAGAACGCGGCGACGGCGGTGAAGCAGGCGCCCACCATCAGGCCGTCGCGGGGAGCGCAGGTCCGCTGGGCCCGCTGCACGGTGATGGGAAACAGGAGCAGCCACCACAGGAGCACCTGCCGCAGCCCCGTCTTGTTGATGTCCTGGATGACCAGGGGGTTGAACAACGCGAGGGTCCCCGCGGCCGCCGCCGCGAGCCGCGAGTCGGTGAAGGTGCGCGCGAGCGCGTAGGCGCAGATGCCGTTGCCGGTGAGGATCGCCAGCACCTTGGCGTTGTGATCGGCCGGAAACCCCAGCCACCCGTCCAGCGGGTACGACAGCAGCAGGATGTCGAGGATGTTTCCGGTCTCCGGGTACCGCCCCAGGCTCAGCAGCGCCGCCACCCGATCGATCGGCCCCAGCGCGCTGGCGGCGAGGGCCTCCACCTCCTGGAAGTGCCACCACTGCCGCCATCGCCAGCCGCCCAGCTCGCCGCCGCCGACCAGCACGTCCCACAGGTTGGGGGCCGCCGGCCAGGTCAGCGCGATGGCCAGCGCCAGGTAGAAGGCCAGGGCCCCGCCGATCTCCGCGGTCGCGCTGCGCAGACGCCACCAGCGTTCGGTGGCGATGGACTCCTGGTGGCCGGACATGGGGCGATCCTAATCGTCGCGCCTGATCATCGGCTCGAGTGCCGACAGGGAGTATGATCCGCGCACCCCAATTCCTGGACGGTTCCTCCCCTGGCCGCGACGCTCCGAGCTCTGCTGATCTGTCTGATCTGCGCGCTGCTGGTGGTCCCCGGCGGCTCGTGGGGGCAGCCGGGTCCGGCGTCGGGGAGACTCCACCAGCAGGATCTCCCCGCGCTCTCCGCCCGGAAGGCCGCCGCCGAGGCGCGCCTCGCCGCCGCGGAGCGGTACTTCTCGGCTCAGGGTCCGCTGGCCGCGAGCTTTCCGGATCTGGCCGGGACCCCGCTGGGGAGCGCGGACTTCTTGACCGCGCAGCGGCTGCTGCTCGACCAGCGCTCGGCAGACCGCGCCGCGGAGCGGATCGCCCCCATCCCGGATGGGCTGTCTGAAGGAGAGAGCGCTCGGCTGCAGCGGGAGCGCGCCGCGGCCCTCGACGCCGAAGACCGCGCCGACCAGACCCGACGTCGGCTCCTCGATGGGCTGGGGATCCTGCTGACCCGCGCCCCGGGGCTGTCGGAGGTCGCGATCAGCGCGCGCCTCGCCGAGCTGGGCGACGCCCGCGCGGCTCTGGGCCCGATCACCGCCCCCCACCCGGACGCCCCCCTCGATCCGACCCTCTCAGATCGCATCTTTGCCGTGCAGCGGCTGGGCGACACCGAGCGGCGTCTGCGCGACCTCCAGGCTGCTGCGCAGCGCGCGCTGACCGTTCCGGGGGACGAGACCCTCGAGGCCGGCGTGCGTGAGGAGCTGGACGCGCTCAGCAGCGACGCCGAGCCAGCGCTCCGGGCGGATCTGCTCAAGCGCGCGCGCCCTCTCCTGGCGCCGGCGATGGCCGCCGCGGTCACCGCGGCGATCGGGCAGGTCGAGCGCACCGCGCTGGAGACGGAGATCGCAGCGCTCACGGCGGAGATCGGCGCGCTCCCCGAGGCGCCAGAGTCCCCCGCCGATGCCGCGGCGCTGCGCGCGGCGGTGGCGACGCAGGAGGCCGCAGTCGCGCAAGCCGCCGTTGCAGCGGCCGCCGAACCGCCCGCGGGAGAGACCGCCACCCCCGAGGTGCGCCTGACCGCAGAGGTCGCACAGGCCACCCTCCGCCACGAGACCGCAGCGCTGGCGGTCACGCGGGCTCGCTTGCCCCTTCCCGCCGGCAGCGACCCCGAGCTGGCCGCGCGTCGGCTGGAGGCCGCCCGTCTGCGCGCGATGATCACGCAGCGCGACCTTGAGGGCGTGCGCGAGCGCCTGGACGCGCTGAAGCGCAGCCGCGTCGCCGAGCCCTCCGCAGAGGAGCTGGAGGCCTCGCATCGCCGAACGGAGGAGGCGCGGGCCGCGTCGGCGCGCGCGGAGGGCGCCATCGCGCAGCAGCGCAGCCGCATGACCGCGGAGATCGCCCAGCAGGTGGAGCACCTGATCACCGCCCGCGCCAGCGGCGGGGCCGACGTCACAGCGCACCAGGATCGCCTGGATCAGCTGGTCTCCGAGCAGGGGGAGGTGCTGCTGCTGTCCACGCTGCTCAACCGGGAGAACCGCGATCGCATCGACGAGCACTACCGAGCGCTGTCGACGCTGCACCGGCAGATCCGCGACGGGCTGGACGCACAGGAGGCGTCGCTGGAGACGCTGTCCGCCACAGCGGAGGTCGCCCGCGCGCAGGCGGAGCGCTGCGTGGGGGTGTCTGCGCAGGGAGACGACGATCCCCTGCTGCGGGCCTGCGCGGATCTCGGGGCGGAGCTGGCGGCGCTCCCGGATCGGCGCACGCAGATCCTCGATCAGCGCGAGGTGTGGGTGGAGCTCCTCAAGGCCGTCCGGCGGGCCATGCGCGCGCTGGCCGAGGAGCACAGCATCGAGCTGACCCAGGAGAGCGGGCGGGGGTTCAGCGAGCAGATCGCCGCGGAGCTGCAGATCGTCCCGGTGATCCTCGCCTCCGATCTGCGGCGCCTTGCGGGCGCAGGGCGGGCCGGGTTCCGCAACCCCGACCTGATCGTGGAGGTGCTGTCGCGATCGGTGGAGTTCTTCATCCTGCTGGCGATCTGGGTCCCTGTGCGGCGCCGGCTGGGCGTCCTCGTCCCCGAGCAGCTCGCCCGCGTCGAGTCGCTCCGCCTCACCCACCCCCCGGAGTCCGACGACTGGTTTGCTCGCATGGAGCGCTGGATCGAGCCCGGCGATCTGCGGCTGCTGTCGACCGACGCCTCCCTTCTCGTGCAGAACCTGTGGGACGCGATCATCCTCCTGCCGATGCTGGGGTACCTCCAGCGCGAGGTGCCCACGCTGGGGCTGCTGGCGATGATCTGGCTGGCGATCGCGATCTACCGCGTGGGCGTCCTGGGGCTGCGGGTGGCGCTCTCGCACGACGACGCGCCGCGGCCATCCCTCGATCAGATCACCCCCGCGGCCTGGCGACTGGCGATGCGCAGCACCCGCGCGGGGCTGGTGCTGGTGCTCGGCTACGGGCTGCTGGCCGACAGCTCGGTGCGGCTGCTGCACGCCCTCCTGCTGCCGGTCATCCTGGGCTGGCTGGCTACCGCGGCGGCGTGGATCTCCGCCTTCGTGCTCCTGCACATGTGGGCGCCGCACATCCGCACGGCCGTCGCGGAGATGGAGCAGAACCGCATCTCGGCGCTGCTGGTGCGGCAGGTACGCTCACCGCTGCTGCGCGCTCCCCACGCCGCGGCCTGCCTGATCTACCTGGTGGTGGTGGGCAGCCTGGGTGTCGCCGAGCGTCTGCTGGAGCAGCGCTCCGGCCTGACGTGGCTCAGCGCCATCGTCGCGCGCCGGCAGCTCAGCGAGTCCGAGGCGCTCCCATCTCGCCCCCTCACTTTGGAGCAGGCCGACGCCGTACGAGAGGCGCTCGGCACCCCTCCGCGCAGCGACATCGAGGCGACGCTCCGCGAGGCCTACCAGGAGTGGGGCGCACAGGACACCCCGCGACGTGGGCTCGTGGCGCTCACCGGCGATCGCGGCAGCGGGCGCAGCGCCCTTCTGGACCGCACCGCAGGGATCCTGGCGACGGAGCGACCGGTCCGCCTCATCCGTCTCCCGCAGCCAACCATCGGCGAGCAGTCGGCCCTGGAGTGGCTGGCAGATGCTCTGGAGTTGCCCGAGGTGCGCGACGCGACGTCCATCGTGCCGGCGCTGATCGCCGCGCTCCGGGCCCGCCCATCCGAGGTCATCGTCCTCGAAAACACCCACCTGCTGTTCCTGCGGGCCGTCGATGGCTACGCCGGGCTGCGTCGGGTGCTGGGGGTGCTCCACGCCACGTCCGAGCGGCACTTCTGGATCTGCGGGTTCCACGGACCGACGTGGTGGTTCCTGCAGGGGGTCTCCGAGGCCATCGGGCTCGCGGTGTTCCGCACCCACATCCCCCTGGGACGCATCCCGCCCGATCAGCTCCGCGACTGGCTCGAGGAGGCCACGCAGACCAGCGGCCTGGCGTTCTCGTACCGGGGGCTGGTCTCCGACGGCGTGCTGGGCGTCTCGGTGCAGCGCGCAGAGGCTCGGGCGCGCTCGGCCTTCTGGCGACTGCTGGCCGAGGCCGGGCAGGGGGCACCCCACCACGCGCTGGAGGCCTGGCTGCAGTGTCTGCGCCAAGGTGACGGAGCCGCCCTGGTCTCGCTGTTCTCATCGCCGCCAGCGCCCGCGGCCAACGATCGCGAGCTGTTCGTGCTGACAGCGCTGATCATCCACGACGGGCTCGATCTGTCCGAGCAGGAGCGCGCGCTCAACCTGCCGGTGGACATCTGCCGGGCGCAGTGTCGGCGGCTGGAGGCCGACGGGGTGCTGGAGCGAGACGACGCCAAGCGGTACCGGGTGCGGTGGGACTATCTGCCGGTGATCGAGCGGATATTGCGGATGCGACACTTTCTGCATGAACGCTGATGGTCACCCACCGAGTCTGCGTCCGAGAATCTGCTGAATCAACTCCACACCGTCCCCTCCCTCCTCCAACAGACAGCGTATCCGCCAGCGCGTCTCCCTCTCCGTATCAGCGTGTTTCGCCGCGGCCATCGTTCGCTCGAACGCAGCCAACACATCCACGCTGGTCGCCCGCTCCTGCGCCAGTCGACCGAGCGCCGCCATCCCAGCTTCGACAGCGAACGCCGGACTCTTCTTCCCGAAGTCCTTCGCCGCCCGTGTCAGCGTTTTGGTCGAGCACGGCGTCTGTCGAGACAGTCCGAGCGCGGTGTCGTACAGCCCGACCGCTGCGGCGGCCAGAAACCAGGCGTCGGGTGTCCTCGGCTCGCGCTGCATCAGGTCGGCGAGCATCGCGTTGGGGTCGCGCTCCGGGTAGGTCCGCACCAGCCCGCGGAGCCACGCCGCGGGGCTGTCGGATCGATGGGCATCCAGGCCGAAGCGCTGGTAGGCCTCGCTATACTGCCGCGCAGCAAACAGGGCCGCCTCGCAGGCCTGCGCACGAGCCCGTGGGGAGACCTCGCCGACGTAGCGCTGCGCGAATTCGATCGCCGCCTCCGTTCGTCCCGACGCCGCGAGAGCGCGCGCGCCGATCTCGTACTCGGCCCACGCCGCGGACGGCGCCGCCTCCAGAATCGCGAGGATCTCGGCGTGACGGCGAGCCAGCAGCAGCGCCTGCAGGTGATTCATCGCCCCTCGCGGGGACACGTCCTGCTGCCACGCTGCCCGCAAGGGATCGTTCCACGCCTCCACCCAGTCCGCGGCGGCCTGCGGCGTCGCACAGAGCGTGCCCCAGAGCTCCCCCTGCGACTTGAGCCAGCCGCGCGCGTCCTCCTGCTGGGCCTGCCACAGCCGCGCCAGCCAGTCCCTCCGCGTCGCGGAGTCGACCTGCGCCGCCCCGATGATGTCCGCCAGCGCGGCCACAGCCCGGTCGACCGTGCCCTTGATCGTCGGCTCCCACTCGACCTGCTCCAGAGCTGGAGGGATCCGCTCGATGAAGATCACCGCCCCCTGAGCCGCCAGGATGGGGTCATCGTCGCTGACCATGCGGATCTCGGAGACCGCCTCGCGCACGGCGGCGGCGACCGTGGTCGAGCGACGCCCGAAGGCTCGACGAAATCGCCGCCGAAACATCCACCTGTGGGCCATGTGCACCTCCCGCGGCAGACTATCGCTACGACGCGGCGCTGGCCTCTCGCTGCTCGGCGCGACGCAGACGGATGGACACCTCCAGGCCGCCCTGCGGGTGGTTGCGAGCGCTCACCCGGCCCCCGAGCCGCGACGCCAGACCCGCGACCAGCGCCAGGCCGATCCCGGTTCCCCTCGTTCGACGGGTCAGCTCGCGCTCCCCCCGGTAGAACGGCTCGAAGATCCGTCGGAGCTGCCGGCGCGGCACCCCGGGGCCGTGGTCGCGCACCGTCAGGCAGACCATCCCGCCCTCTGTCCGAGCGCTGATCTCCACCCGGGGCCCCTCTGCCTGGGGTCTGGCCGCGGAGAACTTGAGCGCGTTCTCCAGCAAAGCGATCAGCACCCCGCTCAGCGCGTCCCGCTCGGCCTCCACGCAGAGCCCCGGGGGGATCTCCGCGGAGATCTCCCCGCCCGCCTCGGCGGTCTGCGGCGCCAGCAGGGCCCGGGTGGCCTCCACCACCTCGCCCAGCTCCAGCGGCGACAGCGGCAGCGGCTCTCCGCCCTTCTGCAGCCGCGCCAATTCCAGCACGTTGCCGATCAAGCGCGACAGGCGCTCGGACTCGGAGCAGATGGTCTGGTGGTAGCGCGCGGCCTGCTCCGGTGAGCCCACCATGCCGTCCCGGAGCATCTCGGCGTACATGCGGATGGCGGTGAGCGGGGTCTTCAGCTCGTGGCTGACCGCCGCCACGAAGTCGCTGCGCCGCCGTGACACCTCCAGCTCGCTCGAGACCAGCACCAGAAACGCGCCGAGCGCCGCCAGGATCCCCACCGCCAGGAGGACGCTGAGCGCCACCGGGACCCACCGCACCGGGACGCGCTGCGCGGGGATGGTGGCCAGGTGCGCGGTGGCCTCCAGATCGGCGAACGGCTCGCCGAACCGATGGGAGAACCGATGGGCGCGCGACGAGGACGGATGGAGCGGCCGCCCCCCCGCGGACCACGCCAGCGCGACGAAGGGCGCCAGCTCCTCGGGCACCGCCGCCGAGAGCTTCTGCGTGAGCGCCTCCAGGCGCAGCACCACCCCCTGCCGCGTCGCCTCGGCGTCCACCCGCACGCTGCGATGAAGCACCAGCAGCCCCTCCGCGGAGAGCCGGGCGCGCATCGGTGACAGCAGCACGTTCACGTTCTCGTCGCCGACGCCCATGACCTGCTGCCGCCCCTCTGCCGGCGCGGCCACTGTCGCGAGCTGCTGGATCTCCACCTCGGAGGACTTCCAGCCCTGGATGTTCTGCTGCTTGGATGGGATCTCGCGGGTCTGGCGACGAGAACGCTGCATGCTGCCGCGGTTCAGCGACTGCACCGCGCTCTCGTACATGTTGGGAGCGGGGGTCGCCGCCACCGCTGGCGCGGGCGTCGGCGCCTCGCCCAGGGGCAGCGGGTTCAACGTCGCGCGTATCTGCGCGGCCAGCCCGGCGTGGCTCTCTGCGTCCCGTCCCTCGCTGCGGGCCAACTCAAGCTCATTGCCCCGCGGGACGAACGGCGGGTACACCTCCCCGTCGGGATCTATCTGGAAGTGCCCCAGCACCACCGGATCGGTCGGTGGATCGGCCAGCGGCGAGCGCACCAGGGCGCCCGCGCTCCCGGTCTGTCCCTGGGGCACGTAGTAGTAGCGGTACTCCAGGAACGACCGTCGCTCCTCGGCCTCCAGCAGCGCCGTCAGCTCGCGCTCCAGTTCATCGAAGATCCGCTCCGCGACGATCTGGTGCCGCAGCGCCTCCTCACGAGACGACGCCACCGCGGTCCACCCCACCAGCCCGGCCACGCCGGCCAGCACCGCGGCCACGACCACGGCCGCCAGGCAGCCGATCCGCCCCTTCATCCGGGCCAGCGGTAGCCGGCCCCGCGCACCGTCTCGATGATGGTGGCGTCGGTCACCCGGGCCAGCTTACGCCGCAGCTTGGCGATGTGCATGTCCACGCAGCGCGTCTCGACGCCATCGACGCGGGCGTATCCCCAGACCTCTGTGAGCAGCTCCGGCCGACCGATCACCCGCCCGGGCGCGCCCGCGAGGTAGGCCAGCAGCTCGATGTTCCGCGGGGTGAGCATCACCGAGGTGCTGCCCGCCGAGGCGCACAGCCGGGCGGTGTCGATCTCCAGCGGCCCCATCCGGAAGCGCTCGTCCGATCGCGCCCGTATCCGTCGCGTCAGCGCGTGCACGCGGGCCATCAGCAGCGAGACCGAGAACGGCTTGGTCACGTAGTCGTCGGCGCCGCACCGAAAGCCCTCGAGCGCGTCGGTCTCGGCGCCCTTCGCCGTCAGGATGAGGATGGCCAACCCCGGGTGCCGCTCCCGGGCCCGCCGGCAGATGGTGAAGCCGTCCACCTCGGGCAGCATCACGTCGAGGACGAGCAGGGGGTAGCGACCGGTCAGCGCCGCCTCCAGACCCTCCCGGCCGCAGCCCACGCCGGTCACGTCGAACCCGTGAAAGGTGAGCACGTCGCACAGCCCGGTGCGGATCGCGGGCTCGTCTTCGACGACCAGGACCTTGGAGCGCGCTGCCATGAACCGGATGGTACTCCGCCGGGGGAGATCCCCCGTAACCACAGTGTAAACAGCGCCCGATCCACCGTTACCGAAGCGATACCCACGGGTCTGCGCGGCGGCCGTAGGTTTGAAGGGTCCCACTCACCGGAGCCCCTCATGCCCGCCATTCCCCACGCCGCCCGCCTCCTCAGCCTGCCCGCCACCGCCCTCGCGGCCCTCGTGGTCTACTCGGTGGTCGACGGCGTCCCCGCCGTGTCTGCAGCGCCGGCGCCCACAGCAACGCCCACAGCGTCACCCACAGCGACGCCAGATGAGAAGCCCGAGGTCTCCCCCAACGCGCCTGACACCGACGGCAGCATCACCCTGTCGGCGGTGGTCGATCGCGACGGCGTGCTCGCCGGCTCAGACGGTCAGATCCGGGTGGAGGTGCGCGCGGAGAGTCACCACACCCCCACCCCCGGCGCGCGGGTGCCGACAGACCTGGTGGTGGTCCTCGACAAGTCCGGCTCGATGAGCGGCGGCAAGATGGACGACGCCCGCGCCGCCACCCGCGAGCTGATCGCGCAGCTCGGTGAGGAAGACCGCTTCTCGCTGGTCACCTTCGACTCGTCCGCAGATCTGACCATCCCCCTCACGGCGGCCACCTCGATGCGGCGCACGCTGTGGTCGGGTCAGCTCGACCTGGTGCTCGCCGGCGGCTCGACCAACATGCACGGGGGGCTCGATCGCGGCCTGAACGCCGTCGAGACCACGACCGGTCGCGCCGCCCGGGTGATCTTGATCTCGGACGGCCGCCCCGACTCCCGGGCGGGCCTGCTGGAGCTGGCGCGCTCCGCGGCCGTCGGCGAGATGCCCCTGACCACAGTGGGCATCGGCGACGACTACGACGAGGCGCTGCTGTCGTCGCTGGCCGACGCCGGCACCGGCAACTTCCACTGGGTGCAGGACCGCACAGCGCTGGCGCAGACCTTCGCCGACGAGTTCGACACCGCCCGGGAGACCGTCGCCAGCGGGCTGCAGGTGCAGATGGCCGCGACGCCCGGTGTGCGGCTGGTGGACGCCGCCGGCTACCCCATCTCCCACACCGGAGCGGACAGCCGCTTCACGGTCGGCTCGCTGTACGCCGGCCAGTCTCGGCAGCTCTGGCTCACGCTGGAGGTCGACGCGAGCGCGGCTGGCGAGATCGACCTGGGCGATCTCGCGCTGACCTGGCGCGATCCCTCCGGACAGGCCGCGCAGACGATCACCGCGCTCCCCGAGATCTCGGTGGTCGCCGACGAGCAGCAGTTCGTCGCGATGGTCGACGAAGAGACGTGGAGCCGGGGCGTGCTCACCGAGGCGTTCAGCACCCTCCAGATGGCGGTGAGTCGCAGCGTGCAGGCCGGCGATCAGGCCGCAGCCGATGCCCTCATCGACGACTACCAGGCGAACATCGGGGAGCTGAACCGGGTCGTGGGCAGCGCCACCGTGGAGCAGAACCTGACCGACGTGGAGGCCATGAAGTCAGACGTGGCCCGGCAGTTCCAGGGGCGCGATCAGGCGGCGAAGCAGAACGTCTGGGCCAAGGGGATGAACCAGCGGTCGTACAGCGGCCGCAGGCAGGGGCAGTCGCGCTCCTATTGAGCGCCTACTTCGCCTCGGCGGCTTCGCCTCGGCGGCGGGGAGCGGCGGTGAGGAAGCAACCGTACTCCTTCTGCTCGTCGAGGCGACACGACCACACCAGCTCTCCGTTGTGCACGGTCATGTCTGGGCAGCCATCGCACATGTTCATCTCGCCGCCGGCCATCATGTCGAGCGGCTGGATGACGAGGATGGACTGGAAGAACAGCGGGCGCCGCAGGGAGAGGGGGCGGCGGAGCGCGCGACGGGCGATGCGTCGCACCCCGCGGTCGAAGGGCGAGAACGCCAGCAGCATGCCGCGGCCGGCCGACATCAGCGCGGGGTGGCCGTAGGCCAGGTAGCGGCCGCGCAGCAGGTGGTGGCCGACCTGGACCATCTCCATGTAGCGGCGCCCCACGTAGCCGAAGCTACGACCAGGCTGCCCGAGGCGACCGGCCAACAGCCACTTCATGCTGTCTGGATCGCGGGTGCCGCCCAGATAGGCCGCGGGCTCGTAGGCCGGATCGGCCTCCCGGATGCGCGCGACCACGTCAGGGGCGGTCAGCGGCTTGGGAGCGCGATCCTGATCGTAGTAGGCGAGCTGATCGACGCCGACGCGCTCGCCGTGGGCGAAGTAGTCGAACTCCTGCGAGCGCGCGGTGCGGAACAGGATGAAGACCATGCTGTGCACGATGTCGATGTGGTCCCGCGCCCAGTGCACCAGCGCGGGGACCTGATCGAGCGTGTGGCGGAAGACGGTCGCGTTGAAGGCGCAGCTCAGTCCGCCCGCCTCGGCGACCATGGTGGCGAGCTGCAGGCGCAGCGCGTTGAGCTCGACCTCGGTGCGATCCTTCCAGCCTGGCCGGCGCTGACTGGAGTCCACATGAAAGGTGAAGCCGTGCACGCCCGCCTGATGCAGATCGCTCAGCATCTCAGGGGTGAGCGCGAGGCCGTTGGTGTTGATCACCGGCTTGAGGCCGTACTCCTCCCGGACCATGCGCACGATGTCGGCGATGCGCGGATGCGTGAGCGGATCGCCGCCGGCGATGGAGATGGAGTCCACCCGCCGCTGCGCGGTGAAGACCTCCATGTCCGACCGCACCTGGTCGAGCGTCTTGTGGCTCTGGGGCTCGTTCTCCGAGTAGCAGCCCTCGCAGTAGAGGTTGCACTTCTTGGTCGGCTCGAGCCACCCGAGCACGTTGTCGTTCAGCGACCAGGGGAGCCGGTAGTATTGCTTTGGGTGCAGCGCGGCGTTCATGCGTCCTCCGTCAGAGCGGGAGCGGGTGTGATACCGCCGACGAACTCCGCGGAGCGGCGCGAGGTGGATCGATCTTGCGCCCGATCAGTGGCCGGTCACTCCGCGAGGATCAACCTCCCAGATCCTGCCGCAACACGATCTTGCCGGCGACCTCCCTGCGCTCCAGGTGGCCATGCGCGGCGCCGACCGTGCGCATGGACATCACGCGATCCACCACCGGCCGTATCCCCCCGGTGCCCACCAGCCGCCACGCCTCCGCCAGCTCCCCCATCGAGCCCATCGTGCTGCCCAGCACCGAGAGCTGCTTGAAGAACACCGCCCGCAGGTCCAGCTCCACGCGGTGACCGGTCGTGGCGCCGCAGGTCACGTAGGTGCCGCCCCAGCGCAGGGCCCGCAAGGAGATCGGCCACGTCTCGGCGCCGACGTGATCGACCACCACGTCCACGCCCTCCTTGCGGCTCCAGGCCCGGACGGCCCGCCCGGCCTCGGCGTAGGGCCAGGCCGCCTCGGCGCCCAGCGAACGACACAGCGCGCGCTTGCCCTCGGTGGACGCCGTCGCCACCACCCGGGCCCCCGTGAGCCGCGCGATCTGAATGGCCATGCAGCCCACGCCGCTCGCGCCGGCCTGCACCAGCACGCGATCGCCTGGGCCCACCTTCGCGCGCGTGCGGACCATGTGCCACGCCGTCAGCAGCGTGAGCGGGAGCGCCGCCGCCTGCTCGGGGGCCAGGCCTGCCGGGCAGGGCAGCAGCTCCCGCGGATGGACAGCCACGACCTCCGCCATTCCCCCGTCGAACGACTCCCCGCGAATACCGTAGCGCCGACACAGATCGTGGGTGCCAGACAGGCAGCGCCGGCAGGCGCCGCAGCCCACGCCCGGGTGGAGCGCCACCACAGCGCCCGTGTCTTCGCGAACGCCCACCACGTCGCTGCCCGGGATCAGCGGCAGGGGGAACGGGTGACCCTCGACCCCGCGGCGGACCCACACGTCGAGGTGGTTGAGACCCACGTGGGTGACCCGAACACGGACCCTCCCTTCCTCGCCCGAGAGACACCCCTCGACAGAGGGCTCAGGCACGTCGCAGACCTGGAGGGCCTCGGGGCCGCCGTGTGCGTGGATCTGAACAGCGCGCATGTCGCTACCCCACGGCCCGCTTGCGATCGTCGATCCACGCCTTCATCTCCCGGCGGGTCTCAGCGATCAGGGCGATCAGCTCACGCCGCCCCTGGTGATCCAGCCGCCCACCCGCCGCGGCGGTCTCCACGGTCCGGGACACCGAGCACAGCGCATGCGCGCCCACATGGGCCGACGCCCCCCACAGCGCGTGGGCGCTCTGACGCAGCCCGTCCGGGGTCTCAGCGCGCCGCAGCTGCGCGTCGTAGATGTCGAGCTGCGCCAGGAAGAGCGACACCAGCTGACCGAGCAGCTCGCGGCTGCCGCTGGTGATCTGGAGCGCGTCGGCCTCGCTGAACAGCACGCGCTCCTGCTCGATCTTCACCGGCCCGGCGTCGATGGGGTGATCGAGGGTCTCAGAGATGACCGCGGCGAGCTGGCGGCGGCGGTAGGGCTTGCCAAGCAGCCCCTGCATGCCCGCCGCGATGACCTCCGCGCGGTTCTCGGGGGAGACATCTGCGGAGAGCGCGATGATCGGCATGGTGAAGCCCCGCCGCCGGAGCAGCGTCGCGGTGGCGGCGCCGCTGAGCACCGGCATGTGGCAGTCCATCAGGATCAACCCGGGGTCCTGCGCGTCGACCACCTCGAGCGCCTCGTGCCCGTTCTCCGCCAGGAAGACCGCGCAGCCCAGGCCGACCAGCATCTCGCGCCCGAGGAGCCGGTTGATCGGCTGATCGTCGACGAGGAGCACCCGCAGCCCCTCGGGCAGGGTCACCGTCTCCGCCTCGACCTCCAACGCCCGCGCCGCGGCCACCGCGTGACAGGTGGTGAACCGAAAGACGCTCCCCTCCCCATCGGTGGACTCTGCCTGGATGTCGCCGCCCATCGCGTTGACCAACCGGCGACAGATCGGCAGCCCCAGCCCGGTGCCGCCGAACCGACGCGTAATGGCGGCCCCGGCCTGGATGAAGGGGTCGAAGATCGTCGCCAGCTTCTCGGCGGGGATGCCGATTCCGGTGTCGGACACCGACCAGTCCAGACGAACCGAGCCGCCGCCCGACTCCGCCGCCAGATCGACCGTCACCCCGCCCTCGGTCGTGAACTTGAGCGCGTTGGAGATCAGGTTGTCGAGCACCTGGCGCAGCCGCGTGGGATCGGCGACGATCAGCGGTACGTTCGCGGGGAGGGTCGTCCACAGACGAAGCCCCTGGCCCGCGACCCGGCCGGCGTGCTGCTCGACGATCTGCTCGACCAGCATGACCACGTCCGTCGGCAGCTCCTCGAGGGTCAGGGTGCCGGATTCGATCCTGGTGAAGTCGAGGATGTCCCCGATCACGGTCAGGAGGTGATCACCCGAGCGCTGCGCGATCTCGATCAGTCGACGCTGCCGGGGGGAGGCGTCGGTGTCGACGAGGGTGTCGATGGTGCCGATCAGCCCGTGGAGCGGCGTGCGCAGCTCGTGGCTCATCTGCGCCAGGAAGGTGCTCTTGGCCTTGCTGGCCGCCTCAGCGCGGATCAGCGCCTCCCCGAGCTGGGCGGTCCGCGCCGCGACCCGCTCCTCCAGCTGCTCGTTGGCCTCCCGCAGGTTCTCGTTGCTGCGGAACAGCTCGCGCGTCTTGTCCTCGATGATCTGTTCCAGAACCGCGACCTTGTGCTTCTGGCGCTCCAATCGTCGGCGCAGCACGTCCTCGGTGGTGCGGGCCCCGCTCATCGCGCGTCGCCGAAGGAGATCGAGAACGTGCAGTGCTCGGCCCCGTCGTGGGTGCACGCGAGCTGCCGGTGTCGGGTCGGCACGTTGAAGTGATCCCCCAGCCCGTCGAGCAGCCCCTCCATGAAGTGACACAGCCGCCGACGCGAGTGGTAGTGCATGATCAACCCACCGTCGCCTGGATCTTCATAGCGAAAGTCGGGGGGAGAGGCGCCCTCCAGCAGCTTGCGAACCTCGACGTGGATGATGTCGTGGAGCTGCAGCAGGAGCGCGCGGGGGTGGCCTGCGCCCTCGAGGAAGTTGGGGAAGCGACCGATCAGCCCGGGGAGGGCGAACCGACCGAAGGCGCGCAGGGCGTCGGGCGCCGACACCCCCAGCCGGCCGCAGGCCGCGGTCAGCATGTCGATCAACCACTCGTCCGGGTAGGTCTTCGGGCCCACGATCGGCGTGCTCGCGACATGCGGGCAGAGATCGAGCAGATCCTCGAAGGTCTCCTCCCCCCACCCGTCGATGATGAATTCCTCGAAGAGGACAAAGACGACGCCCTTCATCTCAGCTCTCCAGTCACCTGCCCCCCCTCCAGACCCGAAACCGACGACTCTCCTGGATCAAGGTCGCCGATCCCAAAGCCGTCTTCAACCAGCGCTGCACGGGGATCGTCCGCTGCGTCACCAGCCACAGCGCGCCGCCCGGGCGCAGCCGCCGCGGCGTCTCCGCGATCAACGCCTTCAGCATGCTGTCGTCTCTGCTCTTGCCGCGATGCAGCGGGGGGTTGCTGATGATGCGATCGTAGCGGGCGTCGGCCGGCACCGCGCGCCAGCCGTCCCCCAGGAAGACCCGCGCGCCGGGCACGTTCTCCCGGGCCGCCGCCGCCGCCACGGCGTCGGCGTCGAGCAGGTCCAGCGCGATCGTCGGCTCCGCTTGTCGCTGGGTCAATCCCAGCACCCCCACGCCGCAGGCGAAGTCCAGCACCCGACTATTCGGGGCCGGCGGCGGGAGCGCCGCGATCAGCGCAGCGCTAGCCGGATCGAGCCCCCCGCGAGCGAACACCCCCGGGTAGCGCACCAGCGCGGCCTCCCCACCGGGCAGGGAGATCTCTCCGACCTCCCGCCACGCGGCCAGCGGCGCCCGCAGCCCGGCGTCTCCCCGCCGCCCGCTGAGCACCCGACAGTGGCGACGCACCGACACCACCTCCACGTCCTCCATCAGCTCCTGCATCGGCCTGCGCATGGAGCGGATCCCCTCGTCGCCGGCGCCGTGAACCCACAGCCGCCCGCCGGGCTCCAGCCGATCGAGCACCGCGTGCAGCGCCATCAGCGTGGCGACCCGCGCGTGGGCCAGCCGGAGCGTCGCCATCGGGAACGGGCCCTCGGGAGGCCAGGGACGGGCCGAGCCGCCCTCGCCCGCCCAGCGTCGCCACGCAGAGACCGACAGCCCCCGCGTGCGCAGCGCCAGCGCCACCCGCCCGGAGCGATCGCCCGCCACCAGCACCCGGCCGTCCCCGTCAAGAGCAGGGAAGACATCGAGCAGCACCCGGGCCACCGTCTCCTCTCGGCGGTGGTTTGCCAGCGCAGCGACCACGGTCCCCTCCCGCGCCATTAGGATGACCGGCGATGTCGGTATCACTCTTGAGCCTGCTGCTCGCCTGTCGCGTCGCCCCCGCCGGCGACGCAGACACCGAGGCCTGGGACGATCGGCCCGCCGTAGCGCTGGAGCCCCTGCGCCTGCTGATGAGCGTGACCCTGTCCGGCTCCAGCGACCCCTCCGAGATCACCGCGCTGGGGCCCGACGGCGGTCTGGGAGTGCTCGACGACTCCCAGGTCTTCCTGCTCGACGCGCACTACGGCAATTCCACGCGCTCGTTCTGCGTCAGCACCACCTCGTGGGAGGACTGGGGAACCACCGATCACAACCAGGAGCTGTGCGATGAGGGCACCGTGTACCTCCGCCGGGGCCTGCTCATGTCGCCCAACCCGACGGTGGCCTTCTCGGTAGACACCGAGCAGCGCCGGATCGCCGCCATCGACAGCAGCGGTCAGGTGTTCGCGCGCGGGGCCGACCCGCTCCGCGAAGACCCGTTCGACTACCTGAACACCGACGAGATCACGACGCTGTCCGGCCTGGCCCTCAGCGGGCAGGTGGCCCTGAAGCTGGGCCTGCACTCCGGCGGATTCGACGTGCTGACCGAGACGGAGCTGCTGCCGTTCGACAACAAGGGGCTGCTGACCGCCCGGACGGCGCTCCCGGGCACCGGGCGGGATCTGGCGCGCTGGGGGGAGCACCGCGCGGTGGCCACCGACGCCGGCCTGCTACTCGACGACACCCTCCTCGACATCCCCGGCCAGCACCTCGCGGTCGACGGCACACACCTGTGGGTGGCCGACACCGCGGGGCAGAGCGTCTACAGGGTGGACGACACCGGCGCGGCGATCGAGATCCCGATCGCGGGCCTCACCGGTCCCGTCACGGCCTCCGGGGGACGGATCGCGGCGGCGGTCGAGGGGGGAGTGGCCATCGCGACCGCCAGCGGCGAGGTGCTGCGGGCCGACACCCCGGCCGAGCCGATCGACGTGGCGATGATCGGCCCCTACGAGGTGGCGGTGCTCGGCAGCGACGGTGTGATCGATGTCTTCTTCGATGAGGCGAGCCTGACCACCCTGGATCGCGCGCCGCTGAACATATGGGTCTCGGCGTTCGTCGAGCGGCCGCGAAAGTCCGCCGACGAGGTGCCCTGCGGCGACTCCGAGCACACCTCGGAGGCCGACGAGACGGTCTGGAGCTTCGCCGCCCGCGCCGCCCGCAACGCCGAGCTCCTCGACGACACCCCCGCCGCCGTCGCCCTCGGCCTCACCCCCGAGCTCACCCGCCGCCTCCCCCGCTGCGGCGCCGCCGACACCTTCGAGCCCGTCTGGAACCACGCCCGCCGAGAGGTCGGCGTGCTGTTCCACGAGCTGACGGACACCTGCACCCCCGGAGACGCAGACTGCCTGGATGCCCACCTGAGCAGCGAGCTGAACACCGTGGCGGCGCTGACCGGCGCGCCCACGTGGGTCAGCGGGCTGTCCACCGCATCTGACGCGGGGCTGGAGTGGCCGGCCAGCCTGGCGCGCATCGACGCACCCGACGCCTACCTGTTCTTTGGCATGTCGTTGCTGGCAGAGATCGACCACACCTCTGATCCCCGCGCCAAGGACGCCTGGCCCGCGCCCATCGCCGACAGCTCGGTGGCCTGGCGCGCCGGCGACATCGCCGCCATCGATACGCCCGACCCGAACGCCTCGCTCTCGCTCTACCCGGGCGACAACATCCCGGCGTTCAACCTGAGCGACTGCCACAACCTGTTCCTGCTGGAGTGCCATCGCGCGGCGGCGGGCGGCGGCGTCGACATCGATCGGCAGGACGTGGTGATCCTCGATCTGCTCCTGCACCGGGCGCTCGCGGCCGGGAGCAGCGACCCCGACGCCCCGCGGAGCTGGACGTTCCACCTGCCCGACCTCGGGGTCTACGACTACACGACGGGCTGCGCCGTCGACGATCGCACCTGGAGCGGCAGCGACTGCCAGGGCGCGCGGCTGCAGACGTGGCTGCTCGACGTGCACGATCGCTGGGTCAGCAGCGGGCTCGCGCGCTGGAGCCTGCCCTCCGAGCTGGTGCGGCCGTGATGGGCGGGGCCCCATGATCACCGCGCTCGCGATCCTGGCTGGCTGCCGCGTGCCCGTCTCTCCTCCACCCGAGGCGCTGCTGTCGGTCTCCGAGACCGCCTCAGGCCGGCTGCACCTGCTCGACGCCGAGACCGGCGAATCCTGGGGCGAGCAGTGCCTGTACC
Source organism: uncultured Enterobacterales bacterium (assembly GCA_964464515.1). Lineage (GTDB taxonomy): Bacteria > Myxococcota_A > UBA796 > UBA796 > UBA2385 > CAYXGP01. The sequence continues at coordinate 10,889 of CAYXGP010000093.1, read as the reverse complement.
CGCTGTTCCCCGATCAGTGCTCGCCCGATCCCAAGGACACCGATCACCAGTGCCTGGTCTTCCAGTCGCTGCCGGGGAGCTGGTCCCAGGACGGGCAGACCCACGACACGCTCCAGGCGACGTTCTCGTTCCGCGAGCCCGACGACGTCGTGTCGATCGGCGGCGCGGTGGAGGTGATCCCCGGTCACCCCCCCACGCTGCGCTGGGCGCTCTCGGCGCTGACCTGGGACGACGCGCTCGACCGCCCCTTCGCCGCCCGCTGCAACGCCGGGATCTGGAGCGAGAACTGCGCGCTGAGCGGGCCGCATGCCCAGGTCGTCGTAGACGATCTGCTGGTGATCGCCGACACCGGAAACTCGCGGGTGCTGTGGGTGGAGATCCCCGAGCCGACGGGAGATCTGGAGGGCAACCGCACCGGGCAGGTGGTCGCCATCCTCGACGCCGAGCACCCCGACTTCGGCGCGTTCCGATACGTCAACCACCTCCAGCTCATCGAAGACGGCGGCGAGCGCCTGCTGCTCGTGACCTTCAAGTCGCACCTGAGCGAGAGCGGCCTGGTCGACGAGGGGAGCGTGGCGCTCTGGTCGATCGACAACCCCGCCGACCCCGCGCTGCTGTGGCGCTACCCCGAGTCCGGCACGCTGGCCGCGGTCCACCACGGCATCCTCTCGCCCGACCGCACGCGGCTGGTCTACAGCCACAGCCGGGGCGCCTCTGTGGATGATCCCCCCCGCGGCTCCGTGGGCGTGGCCCGGCTGGACGATCTCCGGTCGCCGCCGATCTACCTGGCCGATCTGGTGGCCCCGGCCGACGCCGAGCCGCTGGGGTTCGTGCGCGAGGCCGATCCCCTGGAGGACGGCCGGCTGCTGGTGACCGACTCGGGCTGCGAGAACCAGCAGGACGACTGCGACACCCCGGGGCAGATCTACTGGATGGATCCGCCCGCACTGGAGACCACGGCCCTGTCCGGCGGCTACTCCGAAGCCCACAGCGAGCAGCGCTTCGTCGAGGCCGACGTGGAGGCCGTTCCGCACTCGATCGAGCTGACCTTCCCCTACGAGGCCGATCTCCTGATCGATCGAAACCTGGAGTTGGCGGGCGATCCGCTCGGCGACTGCGGGGATGGCTGAAGCCCGCTACGGGGTCGGAGCCCCACAGCGCCTCTGCGGAGGCCCACGGAGCCGACCATGCTGATGCTGCTCACCTCGACCGCCCTGGCTGCCAGCGCGCCCATCGCCTTCTCGATCACCGACGTCGAGGCGCTCAACGTGACCCTCAAGCGCACGTCGTTCTCGCTGGTGGCCCAGGCCGAGCGGCTGAAGGGGATGCCCGTGAAGGTCAAGCAGCTCGACTACAACATCCGGGTCGGAGACTCCGTCGTCAGCCAGGACACCCTCGCGCTCCAGGGGGTCAAGCTGCGCGTCGGCGAGCCGGTGCAGGTGCAGATCCCCTGTGAGTTCGAGAACCTGTCGACCGCTGGGGCCCTGGTGGGAGCGGTCACCGGGGCGCTGTCCGGCCACGATCTCCGGGTGACCCTGTCGGGCACCGCGCACCTGAAATTCCTGGGCATCTTCGGCAAGCAGATCGAGTTCGAGACCGCCGTGGTCGAGGTGAGCGGGTAGGCTTCGCTCGATCTTCGGAGACGCAGAGCCTGCTGTGACGTCCAGGTCTGGGCGAGCCGACCGACCGAGATAGAGGTGCGGCCCCCCGGAGCCCGCCGTGCTGTTCAACTCGAAGATCTTCGTGGTCTTCCTCGCGATCGTGCTGCTGGTCTACTACCCGCTGGGCAACCGGGCGAAGATCGCCTTCCTGCTGGCGATGTCGTACGTGTTCTACGGCTTCTGGGACCCCTGGCTGCTCAGCCTCATCATCCTCAGCTCGGTGGTCGACTTCATCTGCGGCCGCAACATCCACGCCGCCGAGGGCCGTCCGGCGGCGCGCAAGCGCTGGCTGGGGCTGTCGCTGGCGGTCAACCTGGGGCTGCTCGGGTTCTTCAAGTACTTCGATTTTTTTGTCGGCGAGTTTGTCCACGCCGCCAACCTGCTGGGCATGGGCCTCAACCCCGAGAGCTATCTGCTGAATCTGGTCCTGCCGGTCGGCATATCTTTCTACACATTCCAGACGATGGCCTACACCATCGACATCTACCGCGGCGAGATCAAACCCGAACCCTCGCTGCCGCGGTTCGCGCTGTACGTGAGCTTCTTTCCGCAGCTGGTCGCCGGCCCGGTCGAGCGCGCCCCCCACCTGCTGCCGCAGTTCTCCCGGCCGTTCCGACTCAGCCGACAGATGGTCACCGAGGGGATCTTCCTCATCCTGCTCGGGTTCGTCAAGAAGGTCGTGATCGCCGACCGACTCGCGCGGATCATCGAGCCCTGCTACGTCCTGCCCTGGGACGGCTCGGCGGTGGACGGCGCGCAGGCGGCCGCGGCCATGCTGCTGTTCACCTGCCAGATCTACGTCGACTTCAGCAGCTACTCCGACATCGCCATCGGCATCGGCCTGCTGCTCGGCTACCACATCCGGCCCAACTTCAACCTGCCGTTCGTGGTCCCATCCATCCCCGAGCGCTGGCGTCGGTGGCACATCTCGATGAGTCACTGGTTCCGGGACTACATCTTCATCCCGCTGGGGGGCAGCCGCCGCGGCGTGGTCCGCACCCAGGTCAACATCATGGCGGTGATGTTCCTGAGTGGGCTGTGGCACGGCGCCAGCAACAACTTCGTCATCTGGGGGCTGCTCAACGGCAGCACGATGGTCGGCCACAAGCTGCTGAGGCGCCCGCTGCGCGCGCTTTCGGGTCTGTTCGGCCACACGCCGGTGACGCGCATTCCGTACTACTATGTCTGCTGCTGGAACACATTCTGCATGATCGCCAGCATCAACATCTTCTTCCGCTGCCCCGACTGGGAGACGTCCAAGGCGTTCGTCCAGGCGATCTACCTCTCCGGATTCGACAGCTACTGGCGCGCCCTGACCGACACGTTCCCCAACGATCTCCAGGACGGGTTCGGTTGGCTGCTGGCCGTGTTCGTCGGTCACGAGATGCAACGCTACCTGAACGTGAAGGAGAAGATCCTGGCGTCTCCGCGGCTGTGGGCTGCGACGTGTATCTTTTCGTTCTGGGTGGTGGTCGCGTTCGGGATCAAGGGGCCGCAGTTCATCTACTACCAGTTCTAAATCAGGCTGAGAATGACGATGGATACGGGTAGCCTCCGCGGGTTGTGCGCAACGGTTGTGCGCAAACAGGGGATCATCCCTCCCGCCGCTTGAATGGGATCACACGCGGCGCAGACAGCGAACCCAACCCGGCCACCTCGATCGCGCGGCGCCGGTCCTCCTCGGTGACCGTCCGGTAATGGGTGAGCATCACGGTAGGGGAGTGTCCAGTCACCGCGGCCGCGGTCGCCACGTCCACCCCAGCGCGGGCCATCGCATCCACCGCAGCCCGCCGCAGACCGTACAGCGTGAACCGTGGCACTCCCGCCGCCTCGCAGGCCGCGCGGAGCCGATGCACGCCGAGGTAGCTATCGAACGTGCTCGGAGAGCCGAGGAGCACCCGCGCGGACGGCTCTGCACCACGCTCCGACGCCCACCGTCGCAGCTCCGCGACGACTTCAGCCGCCAGGGGCACCGGCCGCGGGCCGGTCTTGCCGTCGACCACCAGCCGGCGGCGCTCGAGATCGACCTCGCGCCAGCGCAGATCGCGGATCTCCCCCGGGCGGGCGCCGCTTGCGTACAACAGCAGCACGGCGATCCGGTGCCAGCCCTCGAGCTGCCCCAGCACGGCGAGCACCTCCCCGCGGGTCGGGGTGTAGCGGTTGCGGACAGGGCCGCCGCGGACCTCCACCTTCGGCAACGGCTTCAACGGCCGCGGGCTGCGGTCCATCCACCAGCGCCACGCGAACCCGATCACGTCGATCTCATTGCGGATCGTCGTGGGGGCGGCGCCGCCGCGGAACCGGGCGTCCCGATGGGCCTCGAGCTGCGGACCACCGAGCCGATCCAGGCGCACGTCCCCCAGCCCGGTGATCAGATGCCGAGCCGATCCGGTGTAGATGCGCAGGGTGTTCGGTGCGACCGGCCCCTTGCGGCCCCCCACGTTCTCGACGTGCCACACCCAGCACTCCAGCAGATCGCGGACGGTGCGAATCTCGGTGACGATCGCGCGCTGTGTCAGGTCGGAGCCCTCCGCGACGATGGCGGCGACGGTAGCCTCGACATCGCGGAGCAGGCCCCAACCCGTCCAGACCGTGTGCCGCTTCTGCGTCGTGGGATCGTAGGCTTCCGCGCGCCAGTACCAGCGGCCGGACCCGTCCTTGTGCGGGCCACGGATCGCGCGGACCTTGACCCGAGCGCCCACGGTGATCGCCTTCGGGCGTCTCGGCTTGCGGGGCATCACCCACCCCCTCGGCGACGCTTCGACCGCTCGAGCGCAGACAGGCCGCGGGCAAGGGCGAGCCGGGCCACCATCGAGCGGGTGACCCGACCGGCTGCGGCCAGATCGGGATCTTCCGCCAGGTGTGGGACCAGCGCGTCGAGGCGCGCGGCCAGTGCTGCGGGCATTCTGATTACGACTTGTGCGTCGTGGTGCATGTTCTCACCTCCCAAAGAGAAGCCTAGCCGCAATGCAGGCGCATGTCTAGGGCATGACGGAAGCGTCCGATGGGGAGGGCGATCCCGCTGACCTGGGGAAGCGTTCGACGGTGATCCAGGGTGCCCGTCGGTTCTCGCGTCCGTAGACGACCTCGCCCCACCGGCTCCAGCGATTTCGCTGCCGGTACTGCGACAGGTAGCGCAGCCCCCCGCAGGTCCGGCAGCGGAAGCCGTCATCGCACAGGTAGAGCATCCGAACCCGAACGCCGCAGCCCGGACAGTGCCCCAGCTCCGCGCGCCCGCCATACCGGCCGATGGGGTGCGAGGCGACGGTGAACCGGTCACCCACCGGAATCCCCTCCCATCGGTACAGCAGCGCCGCCCGCTCACCTTGCCGCGCCCAGCCGATCACCTCCCCCCGGTCGGGCCAACGGATCAGCCCATGCCCACCCCCGCGTGAGCCCCGGAGAAATCGCCCCAGCGGGAGCGCCAGTCGGGTTTCCACCCAGCGGCGCTCCACCATCGGCAACCAGCGTCCAGCCCCGTCGCGCGGCCAGTCCCCCTCCCGTCCTCGCTTCATTTCCAGCGCTCCAGCCTCGCGATCAGTGACAAAACTCCCGAAACCCGGCGCACTCCTGGCGCGGGTGGCGCACCCCTGGCGCACCCCCACCTGCGCCGGAAGATTGAGCGCTCAACCGGCTGTTTCGCCACCGGCGCGGGTGGCGCGGCCGAAACGGACCCTACCAGGACAGAAAGGAGTACAGAATCCCACGCGGGAATGTGTGTTCGTTGAGCCCCTGGTAGGGAAACACCCGCGCCACCTGCGCCACCGTTGAAAGCCACTACCTGTGGCCGATCATCGCGGCGCACCCCCGTCTGCGCCAGCGACGATTTCACTGCGCCACCCGGCGTTGGGTGCGCCACCCCTCGCCCCTCTGCCATCACTTCACCAGCCGCAAGGTCTCACCGGCCGGCAAGAGTCGGAGCGTGCCTCCGTCATCCACCTCCAGATGATAGCGGCGGCGCTCGAGCCACTCAGCCACGCACACCTCCAACTCGTCATCCGATGCACCCTTCACCAGCCCAGCGAGCATGGCGGCGCGCTCCTCTGGCGACAGCTCCCGGTTCCGCTCCTCCTCGGTGGCGCGGGCCTGCTCCTCCTGTTCCCGGCGGAGCGCCCGCGCCTCTGCGCCAAGGCGCGCGGCGGCTGTCCATGACCCCTCCTGTTCAGCCAGATCCCGCATGCGCTCCAAGCGTCGCAGCGGGTCGCGCTCTGCCCCCGCAAGGCGAGCGGCCCGGCGCTGTTCGAGCGCCAGTGTCAACCGGGACAACGCTGCTTGTGCCCTCACCAGCTCATGCACCGACGGCGCGGCGCTGGGGGCTCGGTCGGGGTCACCAGGGCGGTAGCCCTGCGCCAATCGGAAGACCTCTCGAGCCTCTGCGATTTGGAGCTTCAATGCGCGCTCAGCACCGGTCTGCCTGGAGCCCATGATCCACCTCCACCATTTCTGATTTTCCAGCATCGGAGGGGGGTCGCAGAGCGACCTACCCACACCTCGGGCACCCCCACCGGGGGGGGCGGGAGCTCTTCCGGTGTCGGTCATTGCTCACCGGCCAACCCCCGCGCGATCCCGTTCTCCAAAGCGCCGGCTGCCTCGACCTCATCGAGCCCCACCGCGCAACCGGCAGCCACCAGCCGGCGGCGCGCTTCATCGAGCCCCAGCCCACCGGCCGCCGCCAGCTCACCGCAGCGCGCCCCCGCGCGGAACAGGGCGCTGTTCCTGTCACCCTCACCGGTTCGCCGGATCTCCTGCTCCAGTCGCCCCAACGTCCCGCGGGCGTACCGAACCCGCCGCCGCAGTGCGAGCCCGAGCTGTTCGGGCCGGAGCTTCGGCTGTGTATTGGTGGCGTGCTTACGCCTCCTACGCGTCGGGGCTTCGGGCAGACCGTCGGCGAGATCCACGGCGTGGTAGCGGCGTCGGACCTCGAGCCGTGCCAGCCGGGCCACTGGTCGGTGGGCGTGCTTGACGTTGACGGACCCAGGCAACCGCAGCAGCCGCGCCGAGTCCCAGGCGCGATCTCCGCCGACAGCACGGGCCAGCCGTTCGGACAGCCCGGAGCAGACCTCGGCAGGCTCCGGCTCCGACAGCAGCCAGTAGGCATGAACGCCCCGCCCGGTGAGCACTACCGCCGACGGACGGAATGGCACCCGCGCCAGTCGCTCCCGGCAACCATGCACGGGTAGATCCAGGTCCACCCAGGCCACCGCGCCCGATAGTACGTCTCGAGCCCCACCGGCCCGGAAGCTCCGCCGCGGCAGCACCCCGAAGTAGGCCGACACCCCCACCTCGGCGCACCATGACAGCGCTGACGGTAGCCGCGCGATCAACTCCTCCAGGGGCAGCCAGCGCCGCGCCCGCCCCTGGCGCCGAGCCCCGGGCGTCCCCTTCTCAGGCTTCTGCGGGTACAGGGGCCGCAGCTCTACATAGCCCTCCGTGTCGAGCACATCCCACAGCGCCCGGAGAAACACCACCGCCTCGCCGGGCCGGATCATGCCCCTTGCTCCCCGTCGAGGAGCGACTCGCAGACGGTCCACGGGAACACGAAGCAGCGCGGGCGCCCCCCGCCGGGCAGCCGGATCGACGCGGTGTGTCCTCGAGATCCCAACCAGCTCCGGGCGGCCCAGCCCCGGGCCACTCCGGGCACGTCGAAGCCCAACCGCCCCAGGTAGACCCGCGCCGGATCCGACACCGCCACCCAGCGGGAGCCCTCCTCGCAGAGCCCCAGCCATCCACCCGGTGGATCTCCACCGCCCGCCGCCAGCCCAGCCACCCGCCCCGGTTGCGAGCCAAGCCAGGACAGCAGCGCCACCAGCGCAGCGCGCGGCCGATCCGCCTCCTGCGCTCCGCGCCGAATCGCCTCGGCGAGCACTCCCTCGACCGCCGCGAGGTTGGGGCACGGCAGCTTGAGATCCTGAGCCACCCGACCGGCCAGCAGGATCGCCGCGCCGTAGCCGGCGAGCCGGGCCTCGACACCACCCGAGAAGCCCGAGCCGAACCGATCCCGCTCCTCCTCCCAGCGCGCCCGCAACCCGCCGGGATCCGCCGCTTCGGTGAGCCAACCCGCCAGCCGCCGCCCGGCGTGTCCGTAGCTGCGCTCCACCGCCGACACCAGCCCTCGGGTGAGCTGCGCTCCTTTCGGCGAGGCGCCCCCGAACGGTAGCGCCACCAGCGACAGCACCCGCCCCCGCGTCCCTGCATCCTCCGAACGCTCGGTGATCGGGGCCTCCCCGGTGGAGATGGCGAGGGCCTGCCAGCGGTGGACTGCGCGCAGCCCCCCAGGCTTGCCCCGACGCCGGCCCTGCCCCGATGCCAGCGCGTAGAGGATCCGGGGCACGCTGCGGGCTCGAGCGCCGCCGCTGCGCTTGGCTTCATCGAGCAGCAGGGGCAGGCATCCCACCGTCGCGGCGAGGCGCTCGATCCCCACCTCGGTTCCGTCCCAGGTGTGGAACACACCCCGTCCATCACGCGGGTCGCCCCAGACCGACGCGGCCAGCCGCAGCGCCGTTGACTTTCCGTGTGATGTCTCCCCGGCCAGATCCACCACGAACGGGGGGCAGCCGATGATCGGCAATAGGGGCGAGGCCAGCGCCGCCAGGTACAGCACCCCCGGCACGGGGTAGTCCATCACCCCTGACACTGCGGCCCTCCAATCGGCCGCATCCCCGCGCGCCCTCCAGCCGTCGAGCACATCCTCTGCGCCCTCCATCGGCCGCACCTCCACCGCTCCTGATGCCGGCCCGATGACCTCCCGGCCCAACACGAACGCGCGACCCGTTCCACCCAACGCGGCCCAGCCCATCCCCTCCACCAGCACCCGCGCCAGCAAGCGATCGGCGTTGACCGCCTCACAGGCCGCCAGGAACGCCACCAGCTCCCCGGCGTTGCCGCTGGTCACCGGCGCCCCCTGGCTCGACAGCCCCACCAGCGAGCGCCGATCCGCGATCACCTCCCGTGGGACCGTCCGCCGCACCTCCTCGCCGCTGTCCGGGGCCGGCCAGCACAGATCGACGTAGCGGGCACCCGTAGTGCGGTTCCGAGCTGCCCCAACCACGAACAACGGCCGGTAGGCAACCGGCACCCGCGCGAGATCGCCATCGCGGCGCTCCTCCAGTCGCGCGATCCCAGAACGCCCGCAGTCCCAGCCGGGTGGGATGACGTAGGCATCAAGCCCCGCAGGCGGCGAATACAGCTCACCGCCCGCCCGAGCCTCGCGTACACGCTCCCGCCGTAGCTCGCGAGCTTGCTTCTCGAGCGCCCGCCGCAGCTCTCGCGTTCGCTGACCCAGCCCCCGCACCCCGCCGACGTGGGACAGGAAGCGATCCGCCAGATGTTCGGTTCTCCGATCCGCGAGCGCCTCCACCACCTCTGCCAGATCCAGCGCGCGGAAGGCTCCCAGGACCGCCACCGCGGCTCCCCGCTCCTCCACCGCACCCGACAGCACCGCCAGCCGGGCCAGACCTCGCATCGGGGCCTCCTCCAGATCCAGCCCTCTGGCCTCGGCGCGCAGCTCCAGCAGCAGTGCTCGCACCGCCCGCGCATGAGCCGTCGTGGCCGCGAGCCGCTCCTCAGCGCCAGCAGGGAACCACCCGCCCAGCATCGGATCGAACGCATCCCGTTGGTCGATCACAGCTCACCCCCGCGAACCGCAGCCGCGAGGCCGGACAGCTCTGGGCCCGCATCGAGGATCTCGAGGAGCGCAGCGGCAAGCTCCGACAGCTCCCCGGCCGCCAGGTGCGACACCGCCACAGAGAGATCACCACGACGCAGCCGCGCATGAACCGCGGCGATTTTTTCGCCCGCTGTGTATTGCCTCTCAATGTCCCTCCGCAGATCGCAGAGTTCACACCGGGGGCCCCACCCCACGAATCCGTGGTTACACTCAAACATAGCTGTTCCATTCGGCAGCGTCCGCGGACTGGCGTACCAATCCACCCGCGGGCGCTCGCCGCGTTCGGGGTCGGATGGGCACCGGGCAGCCCCAGCACCCGAAGGGTTCAAGGACTACAAGGGATCGAGGCGTACCCGGCGCAGACCGACCACCCGAACAGGGGAGGCGGCTTCGGCTGGCTCAGCGCCCGCCCGCAGCGCGTCAAGGACATCGGCCCACACCACCACAGGGCGACCATCGAGGCTCCGAATCAGATCCCGTTGCCGCAGCCATAGACGAGCAGCAGGGTCGGAAACCGGGAGCAGCGCCGCCGCCTCGTTGACGGTCAGCACCGCCCCCGCTCCCATCGTGAGGCGCTCCCGGTGGCGTGCGCTACGAGCGGACATCGGTCCCACCCTCACCGGCAGGAGGCCACAGGCCCCGCCGAGACAACCCCAGCGTGAGCAGGTCGCGGAACACCGCAGATCGCGACATTCCCGAACGATCCGCAGCTCTGTCAAGCGCAGCCAGCATCGGGGCAGGGAGTCTCACGCGGAATACGGACATTCGGCCAGAATGGCCCACGCGACGGGGCATATCAACACCTCCCAAGAGGCGCCGGAACCGGGCTACCCTCTGCCCCACATGCTATGAAAGCGGGCAGCTTCTCGCCGTACCCAATCCGTGAACTCTGGTTCCGTCATGCGAACTCCTTTCCACCAAGAGCTGTCTGATTGGCTGAAGTCAGCGAAGATTTCGAGTCAGGCACTTGCAGACGCAATTGGTGTCTCTGAATCAGTAGTGAAGAAGTGGAGATCCGAGAAAACACCCGATGTTCCCGATGGGGAACAGGCGAAGCGACTGGCGACGTTTCTACAATCTAAGGGGATAGCCCCGTACCACCGAGTAATGCTGTCAGCGGGAAGAGCTTGGGTACTCAAGCAGCCAGAACCAGTGCAGATGTGGTTCAGGGATTGTGTTGAAAACGAACTAAAAAAGTATAGAGACCCAACAGACCCCAGAATGTGGGTAGACTTTCGCTCCGGAAGGCCGGGCATTCGCCCCGATGATGGTGTGAAGGCGCTGTCAGAACTCAATTCATACGAATTGAGAAGAGCCCGCCCACCAAACTGGCCTCAAGCAGCGAACTCCATCCGCGGGTTGGCGGTTCTCCTGGTGGGGAGGCAACCCCGACGCCTCGATGATGACTTGGCATGGGATACCGGCGAAAACCCGGCCGATCATGTTGGAGATGCCTTGCGGCTGATCGCGGTCATGCCTGGACGTTGCGTTCTCCCTCTAGCTCGTTCCCATGCGTGACCGGTTAAGTGATTACGCGCTTTAGGAGTGGAATCTGAGCGATG
>CAYXGP010000092.1:25050-29066 GCA_964464515.1 uncultured Enterobacterales bacterium | reverse complement strand
GTCGCAGATCTCGGTGGCGTCGGGGTTGATGGCCGCGTCGTCGTCGTCGCAGTCGGTGTCGTCGCTGCCGTACCCGGAGGGGACGTCACAGGTCAACATGGTCGTATCTGCGTCTCCGAAGCCGTCGCCGTCGGCGTCGGCGTACCAGGTGGTCTGTGTCGACGGGTCCACGCTGTCGTCATCGTCATCGATCAGCGCATCGCAGTCATCGTCGATCCCGTTGCACTCCTCATCGGCGTTCGGGTGAACGTCGCGATCGGCATCATCGCAGTCGGTGTCGTCCGTGCCGTAGCCCGAGGGCTCCTCACAGGTCAGCGCCGTGGCGTCTGCGTCTCCGAAGCCATCCCGATCGGCGTCAGCGTACCAGGTGGTCGCGGTGGAGGTGTCCAGGCTCGGATCGGCGTCGTCTCCGAGGCCATCACAGTCGTTGTCGATGTCATGACAGATCTCGGGGGCGGCGGGATTGATCTCGCTGTCGGCGTCATCGCAGTCGGCGGTGTCGGTGCCGTAGCCGCTGGGCGTCTCACACGTCAGCGCGGTAGAGTCTTCATCCCCGAATCCATCACCGTCGGCGTCGGCGTACCAGATGGTCGCGGTGGAGGTGTCCAGCCCGGAGTCCGCGTCGTCGATGTCGCCGTCACAGTCGTTGTCGATCTCATCACAGACTTCGGTGGCGGCGGGGTTCACCGCCGACGCCGTGTCATCGCAATCGGAGCTGTCTGTGCCGTACTGCGCGGGGACGTCGCAGGTCAGCGCGGTCGAGTCCTCGTCGCCGTAGCCGTCGCCGTCGGCGTCGGCGTACCAGATGGTCGCGGTGCTCAGATCGACGTCGAGATCATCATCGTCGATGTCGTCGTCACAGTCGTTGTCGATCTCATCGCAGATCTCGGTGGCGTCGGGGTTGATCGCGCTGTCGTCGTCGTCGCAGTCAGTGTCATCGCTTAGATACCCCTCCGGCGCGTCGCAGGTCAGCGTGGAGATGTCAGCGTCTCCGAAGCCGTCTTCGTCGGCGTCGGCGTACCAGGTGGTGCCGGTGCCCAGATCGACGTCGGCGTCATCATCATCGACGTCGCCGTCGCAGTCGTTGTCGACGCCATCGCAGATCTCGGTGGCGTCGGGGTTGATCGCGCTGTCGTCGTCGTCGCAGTCGGTGCTGTCTGCGCCATAGCCGAGCGGCGGCTCGCAGGTCAACACCGTGGTGTCTTCATCTCCGAACCCGTCGATGTCGCTGTCGGCGTACCAGACGGTCGCGGTGCTGGTGTCGAGCCCCGCGTCGTCGTCGTCGATGTCGCCGTTGCAGTCGTTGTCCAGCTCATCGCAGACCTCGATGGCGTCGGGGTTGATGTCTTCGTCACCGTCATCGCACTCCTCACAGGCCGCCCAGCCGTCCTCGTCGGCGTCCTCATAGGCCACCGATCCGTCGCAGTTGTAGTCCGTGGAGTCAGCGCAGTCGGTCTCTTCCGCTCCCGGGTGGATGTCGTCTCGCGTGTCGTCGCAGTCGAAGCCCTGCGCGCTCTCCTCGACATAGCCGGAGGGCGCCTCGCACGACATCACCGGCTCTGCCTCTACACCGAAGCCGTCAGAGTCGGCGTCTTCGTACCACCCGATCGCATCCAGCGCGGTGTCCTCGTCCACGGTGCCGTCGCAGTTGTTGTCGATCTCGTCGCAGACCTCGACGCCGTCGGGGTTCACGTCGGCCGCGGCGTCGTCGCACTCCTCGCAGGCCGCCCAGCCGTCCTCGTCGGCGTCCTCATAGGCCACCGATCCGTCGCAGTTGTAGTCCGTGGAGTCAGCGCAGTCGGTCTCCTGCGCGCCGGGGTGGATGTCTTCGCGCTCATCGTCGCAGTCGAAGCCCCACTCCTGCTCCTCGACCATCCCGTCGGGGGCATCACAGGCCACCACGGGCTCGCCGTCGGCGCCGTAGCCGTCGGCGTCGGCGTCGGTGTACCAGGCGACGGCGTCCACCGCGTCGTCCTCGTCCACGGTGCCGTCGCAGTCGTTGTCGATGTCATCGCAGACTTCATCGGCGTCGGGGTTGATGGACGCGTCTGTGTCGTCGCAGTCGATGTCCTCGGTGACGCCATCGCCGTCGGCGTCGGTCGGCCCGGTGTACACCGCGGTGTCTCCTGTGTCGGAGGGCAGCGTGTTCACCTGGGTCCCGAACCCATCATCCGTCGAGTCCTTGTCGCCGGTGCAGGCGAGCAGCAGCAAGAGCAGGTGGGTCAAGCGCATGGGAACTCCGGTGAGAGGGTCTGATGCAGTGTAGTCCGATGCAGGGTATCAGCGTCCGAAGACATGCCACGGGCCGTAGACGCCCGAGTTATCCACGCCGGCCGCGCCGCGGGTCTGTCCCGCCGCATGCCCGCTGCCGCCGCGATCACAGGAATTGGCGTCGTAGCAGCTCTGCAGGCCCACTCCGATCGCGAGGTCGTCGTGGTAGGGGTGCCCGCTGCTGGAGCAGCTCGAGACGGAGCTGTAGTAGCTCTGGCAGCCGCAGTTCCAGTCGCCCATCAGGCCGATGGCCGAGTAGGTGTTCTGGTTGTGTATCCCCAGCCAGCGGCAGTCTACGCTGTGCGAGCTGATCGAGAGCGCGGACGTGTAGTCGGTCACGGAGCTGCTCGACCCGGCGTCGGAGATGCCCGTCGAGTCGTTGCTGTACTCCGTGTGCGTCACGCCATCGTTGAAGAAGTCGTACATCGCCAGCGCCATGCCGTGGTCGAACACATAGCAGTTGCTGCTGCCGGCATAGCAAAGGCGAATTTCGTCGGTGATCAGCTCGTCGTATGCCCGACCGTGGAAGTCGCTGCTCGACAGACTGGAGGGCGCGCTGTCGGCCCCGGTGGCCCACCAGCTCCCGCTGTTGTTCCCCCAGTACGTCGAGCTGCCGTCGGCGCTCAGCAGCAGCGTCCACCCGCCGTCGTCTCCGGACTGGTCGCAGTACGCCTCGAACGCGCTCCCCGCCGGAGAGATCCAATACAGTCCGTCGCCCGTGGCCCCGCGCGCGTCGAGGATGTCGTCGCAGTCATCGCCGGGGCAGGAAGCGTCCTCGCCCAGCACCGCCTCATCGTTGTCGGTCACCCCGTCGCAGTCCTCATCGACCCCGTCGCATGTCTCGGTGGCGTCCGGGTTGATGTCGCTGTCGGCGTCGTCGCAGTCGGCGCTGTCTGACAGGTAGCCGGTGGGCTGATCGCAGGACTCGATGAACGTATCGGCGTCTCCGTAACCGTCTTCGTCCGCGTCCGCGTACCAGTCGCTGCCGGTGCTGGTGTCCAAGTCGCTGTCGTCGTCATCGACGTCGCCGTCGCAGTCGTTGTCCACGCCATCGCAGACTTCAGCGGCGTCGGGGTTGATCTCACTGTCGGCGTCGTCGCAGTCCGTGTCATCGCTTCCGTAGCCGCTCGGGACGTCACAGCTCCAGGTGGTGCTGTCTTCATCTCCGAACCCGTCACCGTCGCTGTCGGCATACCAGACGGTGCCGGTGCTGGCGTCTACGTCGCTGTCGGCATCATCGACGTCGCCGTCACAGTCGTTGTCCAGCTCATCGCAGATCTCTGTGGCGTCGGGGTTGATGTCGTCGTCGCCGTCGTCGCAGTCGGCGGTGTCGGTGCCGTAGCCGCTCGGGACATCGCAGGCCTGTGTTGTGTTGGCTATGTCTCCGAACCCGTCACCGTCGGCGTCGACGTACCAGGTGTCTCCCGTGGACGCGTCCAGGCTGTCGTCATCGTCATCGACGTCGCCATCACAGTCGTTGTCAGCGCCATCACAGATCTCGGTGGCGTCGGGGTTGATGTCGTCGTCGCCGTCGTCGCAGTCCGTATCATCGGCGCCGTACCCAGAGGGGACGTCGCAGGTCTGTGTTGTGTTACCGGCGTCTCCGAACCCATCACCGTCGCCGTCGGCGTACCAGACAGTGCCGGTGGATGTGTCCAAGTCGCTGTCGTCGTCATCGACGTCGCCGTCACAGTCGTTGTCCACGCCATCGCAGACTTCAGCGGCGTCGGGGTTGATCTCACTGT
>CAYXGP010000092.1:18149-24950 GCA_964464515.1 uncultured Enterobacterales bacterium | reverse complement strand
CATCGCAGATCTCTGTGGCGTCGGGGTTGATGTCGTCGTCGCCGTCGTCGCAGTCATCGGCGGTGGACAGGTACCCGTCTGGCTGATCGCAGGCGAAGGTCTGGCTCGTGGCGCTGCCGTGGCCGTCACCGTCGCCGTCGGCATACCACACGCTCCCCGTGCTGGTGTCGACCCCGCTGTCGTCGTCATCGATGTCGCCGTCACAGTCGTCGTCGATCTCGTTGCAGATCTCCGATGCGTCGGGGTTCACCTCGGACTCCGAGTCATCGCAGTCCCAGTCGCCAGTGAGCGCCAGGTGCCCAGAGGGCTGATCGCAGCTCTGCGTGGCGGTGTCTTCATCGGCGAAGCCGTCCCCGTCGGCGTCGGCGTACCATGTGTCACCGGTGCTGGCGTCTACGTCGCTGTCGGCATCATCGACGTCGCCGTCGCAGTCGTTGTCGACGCCATCGCAGATCTCGGCTGCGTCGGGGTTGATGTCGTCGTCGGCGTCATCGCAGTCGGCGGTGTCGGTGCCGTAGCCGCTCGGGACCTCGCATGCCTGTGTTGTGTTCGCCAGGTCTCCGTAGCCATCGCCGTCGGCGTCGGCGTACCAGGTGCCGCCGGTGGATGCGTCGAGATCGGGATCGTCGTCGTCGATCAGGCCGTCGCAGTCTTCATCGGCGCCGCTGCAGATCTCCTGGCCGTCCGGGCTCACGCGCGCGTCGGCGTCGTCGCAGTCCGAGCTGTCGGCGAGGAAGCCCGACGGCGCCTCGCAGGCCAGCGTCGGGGCGCCCGGGTCTCCGTAGCCATCGCCATCGGAGTCGGCGTACCAGGTGCTTCCGGTCGAGATATCCAAGCTGGGATCTTCATCATCGATCAGGCCATCGCAGTCGTTGTCGACCCCCGGACTGGAGGAGTCACAGACCTCGATTGCGTCGGGGTTGATGTCACTCTCTGCGTCGTCACACTCCTCGCAGGCCGCCCAGCCGTCGCCGTCGGCGTCGGTGTAGCCAACGCTGCCGTCGCAGTTGTAGTCGGTGGGATCGGTGCAGTCGCTCTCGTCGGCCCCGGGATGGATGTCATCCCGCGTATCATCGCAATCTCCGCTCGTCTCAACGTGGTCTGTGGGGGGATCGCATGCGAGGACGGTCGCGTCGTCGTCTCCGTAGCCATCACCGTCGGCGTCGGCGTAGAACATCTCCTGGCCGTCCTCGTCGATGATCTCATCGCAGTCGTTGTCGATCCCGTCGCAGACCTCGACCGCGCTGGGGTAGACCCCGCCGTCTGTGTCATCACAGTCGTTGGCAGTGCCCACGTAGCCCTGGGGCTGCTCGCACGACTCCACCGTGTCCTCGGCCGAGCCGAACCCGTCGCCGTCAGCGTCGGCGTAGAACACGTCGGTGACGTCCTCGTCGATCTCACCATCGCAGTCGTTGTCGGTGCCGTCGCAGCGCTCGATGGCGTCGGGGCTCAGCGCTGCGTCGGAGTCGTTGCAGTCCTCGGCGGTCGTGAAGCCGTCGCCGTCGCCGTCGATCCCGCTGCCGGTCACCGCGCTCACGGTGTCGGTGGTGACCCCGTCGTCCTTGTCAGTGCAGGCGAGGAGCAGCGAGAACAGGGCGAGGCGGGTCATGGACACTCCGGGTCGACCTCTGTCCTGTATCCGGAACCTCTGGGGCGCGACGCGGTCAGCAGAGGTGATTGCCAGGGGCGATCGCCCCCGCAAACCCACCCCCACGAGGCCTCACCATGCTCCTCGTCCATCTGTTCCTGCGCCTTGGACTCGCCAGCCCCGTCCCCTACGCCGACGACCCGGTCATCTACCCCCCAGAGGTGTTCGGCGGAGAGGACATCGGCAGCGGCGAGATCCGCGTCACCACGGGCGACGGGATGGGCGCGCTGCTGCTGGAGCACACCAGCGTGGTGGCCGAGGTGCATGCCGGCATGGCGCGCCTCACCCTGATCCAGTGGTTCCGCAACCCCTACGGCCGCCCGGTCGACGCCACCTACCTGCTGCCGCTCCCCGAGGACGCCGCGGTGGACTCGATGGACATGACCTGCGGCGATCGGCTCATCGAGGGGATCATCATGGAGCGCAAGGCCGCCCGTGCGGTCTACGATCAGGCTCGCGCCGAGGGCCGCAAGGCCGCGCTGCTCGATCAGGAGCGCGAGAACCTGTTCACGCAGCACATCGCCGGTCTCTGCCCCGACGAGGAGGTGCAGATCACCCTCCAGGCCGTCGTCGACCTGCCCCGCGAGGACGGTGACTACACGCTCACGCTGCCCACGACCGTCGGGCAGCGGTTCCACCCGCCCTGGGTGAGCGATCCCGAGCGCGTCTCGACACCCTATGCACGCACCGGTCGAACGCTGGACGTCACGGTCTACATCGAGGAGGGGATGCCCGTCTCTTCACTCTGGAGCGACACCCACGACTTCACCGTCACCTCCGAGGACGACCGCGGCGCCACGATCGAGCTCACGGACTCCGAGATGGTGCCGAATCGCGATCTGTCCCTGAGCTGGAGCCTGGAGGGCACAGAGCCCCGGGCCTCCGCGCTGCTGCACCGGCCGGATCCGAGCGATCCCGGGTACTTCTCGGTGTCGATCGAGCCCCAGGTGCTCGGCGATCTGTTCGAGGCCCGCCCGCGCGAGCTGATCTTCGTGATCGACGGCTCGGGCTCGATGAAGGGGGAGCCGTTCGAGCTGGCCCGGCAGACCGTTGCCCGCGCCCTTGACGAGATGGCCCCCTACGACACGTTCAACCTGGTCCGGTTCTCAAACGGCGCCTCGCCTCTGTATCCGCGGGCGCAGCCATCGACGCCGCAGACACGGGCCCAGGCCGTCAAGTGGTTGCAGCACTTCGAGGGCGGCGGCACGCAGCTCGATGACGGTCTCCGGTTCGCCCTCCGCCAACCCACGGATCCCGAGAAGCTCCGGCTGCTGCTGCTGATCACCGACGGATATGTGAGCGGCGAAGGGCAGACCTTCCGGGTGGTGCGCGACGAGCTGCGCGGCGCGCGGCTGTTCTCGCTGGGCGTCGGCGGCAGCCCCAACCGCTTCCTGCTGGCCGGCGTCGCGGAGATGGGCCGCGGCACGATGTTCACCCACCCACCCGGCGCGTCGATCGACGACACGGTTGACCGCTTCTATGACCGCATCGCCCACCCCGCGATGTCCGACATCGAGCTGGAGTGGACCGGCCTACAGGTGACCGAGCAGTACCCCACGCGCATCCCCGACCTCTGGGCCGGACAGCCGATCCGGGTGGTGGGGCGGTACTCGCCGACGACTGGTGAAGCTCCCCCCTCGGTCCAGGTGGCCGGCGTCGTGGGCAGCGAGGCGTTTACATTGGACCTGCCGCTCACGGTCGCCGCGTCAGACCCGCGGCACTCAGCGGTAGCCACGCTATGGGCCCGTCGAAAGATCCGCGATCTGGAGTGGTACCCGGGCAGTCGCAGCACCAGCCAGGTGCGACATGACGTGATCGAGGTCGCGCTGGAGCATTCGCTGATGAGTCGGTACACCAGCCTGGTCGCGGTGGACGATCGTCCGTCGGCATGCGGGCCGGCCGATCTCGTGGTCAAGATCCCACACGAGCCGGTGGCGCAGGGATCCCTGGCCGGGAGCGCCGGTGTGCTGGGCAGCCTGGGCACGAAGGGTCGAGGCGGCAGCGGATACGGCTCCGGCGCGGCGCTGTTCAGTGTCTCCAACCAGGGCAGCATCTCGGCCGGGCTCGCGAGCGGGGGCACCCGACTGTCCGTCGCCGGGAGCCTCGCGCCCTCTCCCGCGCCCCGACCCATCGCGAGCAAACGGGTCGGGAGCATCGCCGCGGTCGCGTGCTCGCCGATCGTGATGGGCTCTCTGGACAAGTCGCTGATCGATGACGTGATCAAGCGCAACCGCAACCGCATCCGGTACGCCTACGAGCGGCAGCTCAGGGCCAACCCGAGCATGGCCGGAAAGCTGACCGTGCGCTTCGTGATCGGCGCGGACGGCAACGTCCAGAGCGCCGAGATCCGCAACTCCACGGTGGGCGACGAGAAGCTGGAGAAGGACATCGAGCGGGTGTTCGAGCGGATGACGTTCCCCAAGCCCAAGGGTGGTGGCACCGTGATCGTGACCTATCCGCTGGTGTTCTCATCAGGCGGGTAGGGCATCGCCGAGGAGATCGGGCGAGCGCTCTCTTCGAGCTGCAGACTCAATGCGCGAAACGCTCTCCAACCACCCCTCCAATCATAGCCAACAAGAACCCACCCGCAGCGAACCCGATCAGCAAATCATCGGTGAACACCCCGGAGAACAGCGCCCCGAACAGAGCCACGCAAGGCACCGCCGCCAGCGCCGGCTCCCAGATCGTGAACCCGGGCGACTTCCACCCCACGAGGAATCCACCCAGAGCGAACGCGAGCCCCGCCATCCCGCCGACCATCCACGGCGGCGACGCCTCGGCGTCCGAGATGGTGTCGGCGATCCAGAGCATCTCGCCCAGCAGCGCGACCACCCCCAGACAAGCGCCGATGACCAGCACCCCACCCAGCACCCAGCTCCAGTGGATGCGCTTGTCGCGCTGGCGAGCGATCTCGACCAACGGGATGAGCTTCGGGCCGTCGGCATCAGACGCCGCGCCCCTCACCCCGGCCTTGACCGCCGCGAACCGGCCGCCCTCTCGGGCGAGCTGCTTGAGCTTGCCGACCTCGCCGCGATCGAGCCAGATGCCTCGACACGACGGACACAGATCGATCTGCAGTCCGCTGCCGGGCGGGTGCTCCAGCTCGACCAGCCGGCCGTCACAGCTCGGGCAGGGCAGCGCCCCGGCAGCGCCGTCGGGCGGCCCGGGCTCGGCACCCTCGGGGCCGAGGAGCTGAGCCAGCTCGCCGCGATCGAGCCAGACCCCGCCGCAGACGCCGCAGAAGTCGGTGGTGACTCCCTGCGCGGTGGCGAGGGCGTCGAGCTTGGCGTCGGGACAGCGAGGGCACTTCATGGCTGCGAGGATAGCTCAGCGGGCGCCGAAGACCCACCCCACCCCGGCGCTGGCGCCCTGCGCGCGCCAGGGCTCGAAGTCGGGCTGTCCGGCCGCTCGCACCCGGGTGATGCCCATCCCCCAGAACGCGCTCCCGGTGAGCACGAGCCGGCCCTCTCCCACCGGCCAGCGCAGCCGCGGACCGAACGCGAGGTGCCACGGCAGCAGCGGACCGATCGCCAGCCCGATCCGGGGATGCCCCGCCGCGACGAACGGCCACAGCCGGACCCGCTGCGTCCCCTCCCCGACCGGGAGCGTGTGCCCTTCTCCGCCGGGGATCCAGGTCTCGAGCCCGACGTCGAGCGCGAGGGCCGGCCGCGCCTGCCACCGCAGGGCCGCCGAGACGATCGCAGCGCCGGCGTTCACCGTGGCGGCGGTCTCCACCGCGCCGGGGTTCTCCAGCAGGTAGTTGCCGTCGTACAGCCAGCCGCCGGCTGCGGCGATCTCGACGGACAGCGTGCGCTCCTTCGGAGGCGCCTCCTCGAGCGCGAGGACGCCTCCCTCGCGGTCGTAGCGCAGCAGGGTGTTCCGGTGGACCACCACCACCGACACCGGCGCCTCCAGCCCGTCCAGCGTGGTGACCACCGACTGCGGGAGCGACACCCGCTCCGGGGCGGTCGCGAGGCGCTCCGACAGCGCGATCAACTCATCCGGTGTGGCGATCGCGGGGATCTCGATCTCCTCACCCGGCGCGATCCGGCCCTGCCACCGCTGCTGCACGCGGCCACCGGAGCCCACCGTGACCCAGTGCATACCGGGCTGGACCTCCATGCGCTGATCGACCGCGTCGCGGCCATCGACCACGAGCTGCTCGCCGGACCGCAGCGCGGAGACCGAGATCTGCCCGCGCTCGGCGAACAGCAGCTCAGCGCGGAGATCGCCGAACGCTACCCGCGGATCGGCGTCGGGGATGTCGCCCTCGGCGGGCTGTCGATCGGGATCGAACGCCACCGCGTCGGCCCACGGACGCACCACCACCGCCCCCCCGATCTCCACCCGGTAGTCGGCCGCGGCGTCCTCGGTTGCGAGCCCGTCCTGGAAGTAGCGATCGACCGCGTAGCCCTGGAAGACCAGCGCGCGCCAGATCAGCGGCCGGTCCTCGGGGCGCACCGCGCGCACATCCGCCAGCGCCAGCTCCAGCCGCCGAATGATCTGCAGCTCGCCGTCGAAGACGTCCTTGAGCGGGATCACCGCCTCCAGCTCGGACGCCAGCCGCGCCAGCGCCCGCGCGTCGACCGCGTCCAGTGGATCGCCCGCGGTCAGCTCGGTGCGCGGTACGGCCGTCCGCTCCGGAAAGGCCAGCGGTTCCCCTTCGGAGAGCCACACGACCGTCCCCGCGGCCTGCGCGCCGGTCGCCAGGGCGATCAGCCACATCGCAGCACCTCGCCGTCGATCGCACAGTCGATCTGCTGTGGACGCTCCACCTGCACCCGCGCGCGGTGCGCGGTGCCGTCGATGGTGACCTCCACGGAGCAGTCTCCCGCCGGCACGCGGCGCAGGTTCACCGAGGTGCTGCCCCGTCCGGAGACGTCACCGCAGGTCGCCGTGATCGATGATCCCGACATCGCCACGAACTTGACGGCCCGAAGGCGCTCGGCGGGGGGCGCTTCGGGGGCGCTCTGCGCGGGCGGCTCGGCGGTCTCCCGGGGAGCTGTTCGGGGCGGGCGTGTCGTGGCGGAAGGTGTCGATTCAGGAGGAGTCAGCTCGGCGGGTGTCGGTTCAGCGGGGGCAGACTCAGCAGCGGAAACAGACTCAGCAGCGGAAACAGACTCAGCAGCGGAAACAGACTCAGCAGCGGAAAC
>CAYXGP010000092.1:0-18049 GCA_964464515.1 uncultured Enterobacterales bacterium | reverse complement strand
CAGACTCAGCAGCGGAAACAGACTCAGCAGCGGAAACAGACTCAGCAGCGGAAACAGACTCAGCAGACATCGGCCTGGAGCTCGAAGACTCATCAACCGGCTCATCTTCGGCGGAACCAGACTCTATCGGACCGGACTCTGGCGGTTCTGATTCGGCAGAACCAGTCGCTGACACAGAGGGGCCCGACGTCGAGGGCCCGAACGTCCGCCACGCCAGCAGCAGCCCACCGCCAAACAGAATGAAGAACGAGAACACCGCGGCGACCACCACCCACCGGGCTGAAGATGGCGCTGGCGGCGCCGGCTCCGTCTCTTCACCGAACCCGAACGTGGCGGCGTCGTCTGGCAGAGACTCCACCGTGAGCGCCTGCAGCGTCGACTCATTGAGGTTCCCTTCGATCCGTCGCGGCGGGTGGGCGTCCATAAGTCCCGGCACCACCCTCCCTGCGAAGGCGATCAGATCATCCCCGCCGGCATTGGTGAGCAGCTCCCGCAGCCGCGCGTGGACCGTCGCGGCGTCGGGCCGCTCCCCGGGCTCGTAGGCCAGGGTCTCCCGCACCAGATCGCGGATCGCCGCGGACGTCGGCGATTGCTGCTCCGTGAGCTCGGTGATCGCCGTGCCTACCTGCTTCTCCTGCGCGTCGGGGGCCAGCTCCGGCCGGCCGAGGGGCCTCCCGAGCAGGAGCTCCACCAGCACGCAGCCCAGCGAGTAGACATCCCCGGCGTGGGTCTCCGGTCCCCCCAGCAGTCGCTCGGGCGACATGTAGGGCACCGAGCCGTACCGCACCGCGCCCGTGCTGGACTCGCGCCCCTCGAACTCCCCGCGGGCGATGCCGAAGTCGAGTACCTTCACCGCGCCGCTCGGCGTCACCCGCACGTTGGAGGGCTTTATGTCGCGGTGGACCACCCACAGCGACTCGTCGCCGCCGGTGCCGCCGGTGTAGGCGGCGTCCAGCGCCGCCGCGATGGCCGCCGCCATCTCCAGCGCCGCCCGCAGGGGGAGCGGGCTCGCGCCGTCGATGACCTGACGCAGGTCCACCCCGGGAACGTGCTCCATCACCACGGCCCAGCGGCCGTTGAGCTTCACCAGGTCGTCTACCCGCACGATGTTCTGGTGGTTGAGCAGCCCCAGCAGGCGGGCCTCGTCGCGCAGACGGCTGCCCGCCTCGCTGGCGACGTCCCACTCCTGCTTGAGCACCTTGATCGCCACGGCGCGCCGAAAGTCGCCCTGGGAGACCAGATCCGCCAGGAAGACCGTGCCGAATGTGCCGCTGCCCAGCTCCTGGCGCAGCTCGAAGCGACGCCCCATCAGGCGTCCATCAGCCGCTGGCGCTCACCCACCAGGACCGCCTTCCGGGACGCTGCCGCCCACGCAGTCCTTCGCGTCGCTCGTCCCCGCGATGAGGAACTCCGCAGTGGCCTGGTACTCATCCAGATCGTTGTGCTCGTTGTCCGCCAGGACCGCCCGGATGATCGCCGGGCCGGTGTCCGACTGGATCAGCTCCGCCTCTCGCCAGCTGGCCGATGACGCCCCCGCGTACGTCGATCCGACGTACAGGTGCCAGTGCCCCTCGCCCTCGCGGGCCGGTGGCTGATCGGAGTAATCCACCACTTCGAAGTTCTGGATGTCCACCACCACGATGAACTCGGGGCAGATGGTGACGTCCTTGGTGGTCTCGGGGAACAGGATGCGGATCTCCGGCTCGGCGGGGGTCGTGGTCCCCCCCGTTGTCCCGCTCCCCGTCGTCCCGCTCGTGCTCCCGCTCGTGGTGCTCCCGCTCGTCGACCCCGTCGTGGTTCCGCTGGAGGTCGCTCCGCTGGTGGTCGTCGTCCCCGTGGTGCCGCTGGTCGTCACGCCGCTGGTCTCGGTGGAGCCTGCGGCCGTGTCGATCGTGGTGTCGGGGAGCGGCGGTGGCGCACATGCGCCGAGCAGCAGCCAGCAGAGCAGTCGCATGCGGCCATCATAGTGCAGCGGTGCCGGCCGCGCTCAGCTCCGCGAGCGACATCCAGGGCCTTCAGTCCTCGCGCCGCCGCGACAGCCCGATCAGCGCCCAGACCAGCACACCCGCCGGCGCCGCGCCGGTGTGACATCCGCAGCCGCCGTCATCGTCATCGTCATCGCCGGTGTCGCCTCCTCCGATCCCCCCGCCGATGCCTCCGCCCGTGCTGCCGCTCCCTCCTGAGCCACTGCCGCCGGAGCTGCCGCTCCCTCCTGAGCTGCTCGTGCCGCCCCAGGTCCAGTCGCCGCCGGTGTCGGTCTCTTCGTCCAGCCCGAACGCCGCCAGGTTCAGCTCCACCTCGTAGACCCAGGGGGCGTTGCCCTGGTCGTAGCTGACCATCAGGGTGCTGCGATTGCGCTCGAACCAGGGACGCATGCCGCCGTCGCTGGGATCGACGTTCGTGACGCGCGTGCGCTCCAGCACGCCCCAGTTCTCGTCCATCACCACCAGGAAGATGTCGCCGGTGTCGCGGCTGACGCCGGGGGCCGTGGGGTCGCGTCCCATGATCGCCAGCAGCCAGTAGTCGCCGACGCGCGCCAGCTTCTGCGGCCAGAAGGGATCCCAGGGAGACTCCAGCGTGGTCGTGCGGTGGGTCTGCAGCAGATTCAGGTCGGTGTCGTACTCGAAGATCCGCAGGTCGGTGTCGGACAGGTTGAAGCCCGTCTGGTAGATGCGCTCGGTCCGGCTGTCGTAGACGATGTCACCGCCGCTGGCCCACGCCTCGCTCTGCAGCACCCGGAAGTCACCGGTGGGCGCGCCGTCGGGACCCAGCGGCACATACTGGGTCTGCGGCTGGTGCCCCGCGCCGAACGCCGCCCCCTGCTGCGCGGCCGAGCAGATGCAGGCCGGATCGTTGTGGGCGCGATCGTTGGTGCCCTCCTCGATGACCGACGAACCGATGACCTCCAGATTCGCCGAGTAGACGTCGGCGTAGGCGCTGTCGTTGTTGGTGTTCGCCGACATGATGTGCAGAAACGAACCGTCCGGGCAGCGCTTGAAGCAGTGATCCTTGAGCTCCGCGCGGTCGGTCAGCACCACCTCGCTGCTGCGATCGGCGGCCCACCCGTCGCCCTCCTCCACCAGCGGGAACATCACCCACTGCCCGCTCAACGCCTGCCCCATCCACCAGCCGTCCTCCAGGGCCACCACCCGGGCCCAGGTGCCCGCGGTGCGGATCTCGGACTCCGAGCGCACCTCCACGACGAATTTCCCGGCATGCGCGGACGGGAGCAGGGTCGACAGCAGCAGCGGGAGCAGCGTCGCTTGAAGGGGGAGAACCATGGGCACCTCTCGTCTCATCCTCTATCTCCGAACGATCGCCAGAGACCGAAGACGCTGCGCCTACCCCATGGTTACTGCCGTCGGTTACGCCGGCTCCGTCTCGGGGATCCCACGCACCAGCCGCGCCGTCAGCCCGGCAAGCCCCAACACCAGGACCGCGATCCCGCCCAGCAGCAGCGCGCGATCCAGCGGCGACCGCGGGGGCGGGGTGATCGCCTCCGGCGCGCCGGGCGTGACCACCTCGGGCGCGCGCCTGGCCAGATCGCCGGCCATCGCCGCCAGATCGTAGTCGGGGCGGGTAGCCTGGGGATCTCCGTAGATCAACGCCGAGTCAGCGGTGTCGGGTAGCCACGCCACGGCCTCCCAGGCCGGCCAGGCCAGCGACAGATCGGTGATCGGCAGCGGCGGGTTGTCCCCGTTGTCGATGCGCACCAGCAGCGCCTCGCCGACCCGCCGACCCACGTCCAGCGTGAGGTGCCCCGGCCGATCGGTGCCCACCCACTCCACCCGCCGCAGCGGCTCCAGGTGATCGCCGCGCGCCCGCAGCACCGTGATGTCGCGCGAGAACCGCAGGGCGTCCGTCGACAGCGTGATCCGCGCCACCGGCACGTCGGGTGTGGGGATCGGCACGGTGATCAGCGATGTGCTGCCCTCCTCGACCCGCGTGTGGTCCGACATCTCGGTGGCGTCGGACCAGGGATTGTCCACCGCGCGCCGCCGAATCACGTGGGGGATCTGCCGTCCCTCTCCGTCCACCAACCGCACGTCACCCAGATCGGGCCGCGCGTGGGCCAGCGCGTGCTCGTCGAGCGGCACCCGGACCGCCGCCCCCGCCGCCGGCAGGGATCGCCGCCAGCCGAAGTCTGCGACGGTGATGACGGTGCTGGGCAGCGCCAGCCCGGTGCGGATCTCCTCGGGTATGTGCGCGGGGTTGTCCTCCACCGATCCCACGTCCAGTGTGCCAGCGCTCAATCGCGCCAGCTCCGCCGTGGCGATCTGCAGATCCCACACCGGGCTCGTCCCTGCGGGAGCACCTCCGTACAGCATGAGCGGGCCATCGCCGGGATCGGCCACCAGGGCATCGACCCCCTCGAAGTGCAGCGTCACCTCCGGGATCGTCAGCGGCGCCTGCCCCGCGGCCTCCACATACACGATGAGCTGCTCACCCAGCAGCGGCCCGGTGGGCATGCGGATCCTCTCCGCCCGAGCGCTGCCGATGCGCAGCCTGCGGACGCGGTGATCGGCGTCGGGCTCCTCCCAGTCCTCGACAGCCCTGCTGTGGATGGCCACCTCGCGCTCGAAGATCGGCTCCTCCACGTGCAGGGTGATCTCGCCAGCGGGCCGCCGAGCGGGGAGGTCCACCGTGTACCGGGCCCACCCGCTCTCCTCCAGCCGCCAGTCGGTGACCGGCAGCGTCTCGGTGAGGGGCTCCGCGGCCGGGCGGGGTCGGATCAGCCCCTCGACGTACGGCGCGCGAGAGGGCTCGCGATGGTGGTGCTGCAGCGTCACGCGTAGCTCTCCGTGCACCGCCGGCAGCGCCACGTCGCGTTGATCGCCCAGCGCGTGACGCCACACCAGGGTGGGGGCGCCCACGGATCGCCAGGTGCGCCCGTCGCGCACGGCCACCTGCACCGTCGCCGCGCTGTCGTCGTCGGCCAGCCGCACCCGCAGCCCGTCGATGGGGCGATCGGACTCGCGTATCCGCAGCACAGCGGGGTCTTCGGTGAGGGCGGTCGACAGGTGGACGGTCCTCACCTCGCCCTCGCCGCGGATCCAGGCCACCGGGACCGGCGCCTCGGGGCCCATCAGCAGCAGATCGGTCCCCTCAGACGGGTCGCCCGGGCTGCGCAGGTCCAGGGGCACCGACAGCCGGCGCACACCCGCGCAGTCTTCACACGCCGCGACCTCTGCCCGTAGCGGAAAGCGCGCGATGTCCGCCGCGGCGGCGCTGGAGATCCCCAGCGTGATGGTTCCCAGCGTGAGGGGCGTCCACATCATTTTGATCTCCGCAAGACGAGCCGCTCGAACAAGAAGGCGGCGATGAGCAGGCTGATCCCGAGGCCGAGGGCCGAGCCGACCCGCGCGAACCCCGACATCGACCACAGATCGAAGGCGAAGAACTTCGCCGTCCCCAGCAGCACGAAGCCGAACCCGAGCATGCGCAGCCCCCGCCGACCCGCGGCCAGCCCGCCGCTCAGTACGCCCACGCCGTAGATCGCCCAGGCCACCGAGCGCACCATCCCGTGCACCAGCCCGGTGCCGCCCAGCTCCACCGGCCCCTGATCGGCGAAGAAGTGCGCGATCTCCACCTCCACCAGCGCGAAGCCCACCAGCACACCCAGCACGGTGAGCGCAGACGGCATGGCGCGCGCCAGGGGGTGCGGACCGGTCGCGGGGGTCAGCCAGCGCGCGGTCGCCAACAGCGCCAGCGCGGGGACACCCCAGGTGTACAGCGTCCAGTTGAGGATCGGCAGGCCCCCCGCGTCGCCGTAGGACAGCGCCCAGGGGTTCGCGAGCAGGCGCACCGAGACGATCCCGGCGAGCGCGACGGCCCCCCAGAACACCAGGCGATGGTGCAGTCGCCGACACAGCCACGCCAGCGCCGCCGCCTCGAGCGCCCACGCCACCGTCAGCCAGCCCTCGTGGATCTGCAGCGGGACGGCCGCGGTCAGGCCGAGCAGCGCCACCCCAACGAACAGCGCGAGCGTGCCGTCGCGGGCGTCGGCCCGAGCCACGCGAACGACCAGCGCCGCCCCCAGCAGCGCGCAGGCGCCGAGCAGCGCGGGCAGCGCGCCCACCACCGGCTCACCGGGGCTGGCGACCCAGCACTGGTACAGCGGCCAGAACAGCGCGGGACCGGCCACCGCGGCGACCCAAGCGCCTTCGGTCTTCCCGGGGGCCATCCGCCACAGCGGCAGCGTGGCGACCAGCGCGTAGGCCAGCACCGCCGGTCCCGCGACGCTGGCGACCGAGCCCGCGGCGATCAGCCCCGGCGCGTCGCGCAGCGCCAGGACCACGCCGGCCAGCGCTGCCATCAGCCACGCGCTGCGATGCCCTTCCCCCGCTGCGCCCAGAGAGCCCAGCACCCCGAGGATGGTCAGGAACAGCGCGGCGGGTCCCACAGCCCAGGTCTGCCCGCCTACGATCAGACCAGCGGAGACCAGCAGCACAGCGGCCGCAGGGGTCCAGCGCCAGCTCCACAGCACGCCGAGCGCCGCCAGCGCCACGGGGGCCAGCACCACCGGCATCGAGGCGACGTTCGGCACGTCGGACCAGCCCAGCGCATGCACCACCGAGACGACCAGCGCGATCACCACGGCCAGGGCCACCCGCGGCGGAGACCGCCGGGCCCGCACGGCCCCCCACAGCGGCAGGGGGAGGAGCACCGCGCCCGCGGCCGCCCACAGACCCGCCGCCGCCAGCGGACGGAACAACGCCAGACCGCTCCGCGGATCGATCGAGACGGGATCGACGGGCGGCAGCCAGATCGCCGCCGCCAGCGGGAGCGTCGCTGCCACAGCGATGGCGACGCCGCCCACCGCCCCCCGGGCCCGCGCAGCGAGCGCCGCGAACGGGATCGACAGGGCCAGCGCCGCTCCCAGTGCGAAGGGGAGCTGGTCCGGCTGGAACCAGCGGCCGCTCCAGCCCAGGTAGAGCACCAGGCTACCAGCGCCCGCGGTCACGACCAGATCGGCCCAGCGACGGCGATGCGCCGCGACCATCGCGCCGGTCGCCAGCAGGGAGAGGTAGCCGAACAGCGCCACGGGCCGGTTGCTGCCGGTGCTCACGAGGATCGGGGTGAGCAGACCGCCCAGCAGGCCCAGGTGCGCCATCGCGCGGTCGGAGTGGCGGACCGCCCCGGCGATGGCCACGGTGGTCACCGCACACATCAGCCCGAAGGCCGCCCACTCGGGAAGCAGATCGTAGCGGCTGGCTGCCGCATACAGCACACCGTACAGCGTGCCCATGCCGGCGCCCGCGGTGGCCGAGCCCAGCCAGCGGTAGCCCCGCACCCGCATCGAACCAGCGGCCCACCACAGCGCCATGCCCCCGGTCAGCCCGCCGCACACCCGCGCGGCCGGTCCCAGCCAGCCCCGGTCGAGGGCCACCGCCAGCGTCAGCAGCGACGCCAGCAGGAGCAGCAGGCCCCCCAGACCCGCCGCGATCCACACGGCCAGGCGCTCCAGCGGCAGTGCGCCCAGGCGCTCGCGAAGCTGCTCGACGACCGAGGGGGGTGGGGGAGGCGCAGCCTCGGCAGGCGAGGTCGGCTCCGCAGCGTCAGCTGCGACGTCGGGCCCCGGCTCTGAGGGGGACCGCTCCGAAGAGGACAGCTCTGAAGAGGACAGCTCTGCGGGCATCGCTTCGCCCGACCGACGGATCGCCCGCTCCAGGGCTTCCAGCCGACTGTGGAGCGAGGCGCTCCAGGCCAGCGACGTCCCAGCGACCAGGGTCGCCAGCAGCGACCACCCGGCCATCGACACCAACACGAGCGCGACCAGGGCCTCCATCCGACCTCCCGGGGCAGACCATCACACGGCCGATGGCGAGGCGGGAGGATCTGCTGTGAAACCGAGGTGAACGGAAGGGACTGGACGCCGATCCCCGCGGGGTTAGAGCCCGAGCTTTCCAAGGAGTACCCCGTGACCACGCTTCGCCTGCTCGCCCCGATCGCCCTCCTCGCCTTCTCCGGTACCGCCCTCGCTGCCGACACCTACAAGGTCGACGCCGTCCACTCCGGGGTGATGTTCAAGGCCCACCACTTCAGCGCCGGCTACACCTGGGGCCGCTTCCTCGACATCACCGGCACGTTCGAGGTCGAGGAGTCCGTCCCCACCGCGATGGAGATCACCGTCAAGGCCGAGAGCGTCGACACCGGCAGCGAGAAGCGCGACAAGCACCTGCGCAACGACGACTTCCTCGGTGCCGAGGCGCACCCCGAGATCTCGTTCAAGGCGAAGTCCGTCGCGGCCGCTGGTGAGGGCACATGGAACGTCACCGGCGATCTCACGCTGCACGGCGTCACCAGGGAGATCACCGCCGAGCTCCGCCACACCGGCGAGGGCAAGGACCCCTGGGGCGGCTACCGGCTCGGGCTCGACACGAGCTTCACGATCTCGCAGAAGGACTTCGGGATGAGCTACGACGGCGTCGGCGACGAGGTGACGCTGCATGTCTCGCTGGAAGGCAAGAAGAAGTAACGCAGAGAGCGTGTTCAAAGACCAACCGAGCGGCGGTCACACCCAGGAGAAGGCCGAATCCACGATACCACCACTTCTCGCTGTCCGCGCCGCGGACTTCCAGCGCGGCGTTCATCTGTGATGGTGCAGGTTGGATATGGACCCGGCTTCCCACCATCGCCAAGAGTGCTGGGCGGAACGAGGACCGTGTGGAAACCACCTTGGATTTCTGGCACGCCTGCGAGTACGTTCATGACGCCTTCAAGCTGTCCAGGAGCAGCTCCGAGGGCGGCGATCCGGAACACCCCGCGAACCCCTCGCCCCTGCCAGGGCGGGAGCGGATCGACACCGCGAGCGACGACCACGGCCTCGGAGATGGCGTTGATGGGCGCGCCCAGCCGAGGATGCGGTGGACGGTCATCGAAGACCTCGGGGAGCGATCACCGATACAGAGGCTGGAAACCAAGCTTGACCGATGGATTCAGGAGGCAGCCCCCCGACGCGCAAAGGCCAGCACGTGGCCGTCCAGATCCTGGCTGTAGGCCACGTGATCACCCCAGCCCCTGAGCGCCAGGGGGCTCAGCTCCCGGGCCCCGGCGGCCAGCGCCCGGGCATGAAACGCGCCGGGATCATCCACGAACAGGTACAGCTCGGCGCGAGCGACGCCGGCTCCCCGCTCGGGCGCCACCGCCCCATCCAGCAAGCGCGCGATGCCAGCCTCGGGCATCAGACCCAACCCGGCGCCGCCACCCAAGGCGAACTCGGTCATCCCGGGCACGTCGAGGACGGGCTCAGCCCCCAACACCCGCCGATAGAACGCGGCGCTGGCCGTCTGGTCGCGGACGTAGAAGACAAACAGAGGTGGAGCGTTCATGTTCATCTGAGGTCAATATCGCGGTTCTGCACATGTCGCGACAGAATTGACCGACGGTTTGTGCAAAACCGCTATTGCGCTCCAAGTGGAGCGGCAGCACAATTGAAGCATCCCCGGAGAGACCATGTACCCACGGACCCTGCTCAGCACCCTCGTCTGCATCCTCGCCCTGGGGGCTTGCTCAGAGAGCGACGCTCCAGACGATCAGAGCTCCGGCCACCTCACGTCCACCAGCGGCGTGCAGGGTGGAGGCAGCAGCTCCAGCTCCTCCAGCGGTGGCTCTTCCAGCGGCGGGTCCACTGGAGGTGGTACGTCCGGTGGGACATCGACATGGGGCACGGGGACGTCTTCGAGCTGGGGAGGCACCGGCGGTAGCACCAGCGGCGGCGGCGGCTCGAGCGGTGGCGGTGGCACCAGCGGCGGCACCAGCGGCGGCACCAGCGGCGGCGGCACGACCGGCGGCAGCACCGGCAGCTCGACCATCGAGCCCGGCCAGCTCACGGCCTCTGAGTGGCGCGACCTCGACGACTGGGACTTCTGGTGCGGCCTCTTCACCGAGAAGGCCGGCTTCGAGGATGAGTGGTCCGAGATGGAGGACAGCTGGGGTTTCTGGACCCAGGATCGCATCGCCGTGACAGTGGTGGACGGCCCGGATCCGGTCGCGGACGTGCCGGTGGAGCTCCAGGACGCAGACGGCGCCACCATCTGGCAGGCCCGCACCGACAACGCCGGCGAAGCGGAGTTGTTCCCGAACCTGTTCGACGAGACCTTCGGACCCTACACAGTGTCGGTCGGAGAGGGCAGCAAGCGGGTCACCGAGGAGGACGTCCTGCCTGCGGGAGAGACCCGCCTGGAGATCTCCTACTCGAGCGCGGCCCCGGAGGCGGTGCTCGATCTGATGTTCATCATCGACACCACCGGCTCCATGGGCGACGAGCTGTCCTACCTGCAGTCCGAGCTGGAGGACGCCATCGAGCGTGTCACCGACGAGCAGGCGATCGACGTGCGCCTGGCGCTGACCTTCTACCGCGACGACGGAGACGCCTACGTCGTCCGCTCCTTCGGCTTCAGCGACGACATCTCCGGGCAGATCTCCTCTCTGAACTCACAGTCGGCGGGCGGCGGTGGAGACTACGAGGAGGCCGTGGAAGAAGCGATGGAGGACGCCGTCTCCCAGGACTGGAGCGACTCGGCCCGGGCGCGCCTGGCCTTCCTGGTGCTCGACGCTCCCCCGCACCACACGAGCGCCAACATCGCGAGCCTCCAGGCCTCCACGATGGAAGCCGCCGAGCTGGGGATCCGCGTCATCCCCGTCGCGGCGAGCGGGGTAGACAAAGACACGGAGTTCCTCCTGCGGTTCATGGACGTCTCCACAGGTGGGACCTACACGTTCCTGACCAACCACAGCGGCATCGGCAACGACCACATCCGACCCACGGTAGGACAGGTCGAGCTCGAGTACCTCAACGACCTCATCGTTCGGTTGATCAGCGAGGCCGTTGAGTAGGACTCCAGCTCAACGGCGCACATTGCGCGCGATCAGGTCCCCGATCATCCGACCAAATCGTCGTCCCTTCGGGCCGAACAACATCGAACCGATCAGCCCAAACAGCTCGGAGATCCAACGTGGGCCCGACCGCTGGCGCGCGGGCGACCGGCGACGGGTCGGCGACTGTCGGGCAAGCCCTGTGGGCTGCCGCGCGCTGAAGGGCGTGGGGTCGGGCAGGGCGTCTGCCGAGATGCGATCGGGATGGAACAGGTCGAGGTAGCCGTCTGGAGCGCCCCGGGTGTGCTCGGTGACTCGGAGGACGTCTACGCCGTCGAGGTGGGCGCTGATCGCCGGAGCCAGCCGACGCCCCCCTCCCTCCGAGCCGTGCCCCATCCCCACGATGATCCGGAGCGTGCGCAGCCCGCTGCCGGCCTTTCGCAGGAACCCACCTGCGGCGTCGACCGCGCTACAGGCAGTGTCGATGTCGAGGTGATGGAGATCGAGGACGGCGATCTTCGCCGGGCCGCCCCGTCCGCCGTAGCGCTCAGAGCGGATCATCTCGGCGGCGCGCCAGGGTGTGCCGTCCGCCTGCTCGTGGGCCCAGGGCAGTTGGCGGCTCTCAGACTCGACGAACGCGAGGCGGCTGCGGAGGGCCTTCAGGTGCTTTCTCATCAGAGTCGTTACGGCCGCGCTACGCGGTCACCAGCGGACGCAGCGCGTCTGGGATCCGCGGCTTGAGCCCGCGGAGCTGCCGGACGAACTCCCCGTGGAAGATGTGCGGCTGGAGATCGGCGGGGACGACGTCGCGCAGCACCCGATGGTAGTCGGGCAGCAGGTACCAGGGCACGCTGAAGTTGGCGTGGTGCTCGAAGTGGTAGTTGATGTTGAAGGGGCTGGTGAGGAAGGCCAGCGGGTACAGGTAGGTGCGCGAGCGCAGCTCGAACAGCGGCTCGTCCGCCAGACCGCCGCCGTGTTCCTGCGCCTTCTTGGTCAGGTTGAGGGCCATCAGGCCGTTGAACGCCATCAGCAGGGTGAGCGCCGCCCAGGGGCTGACCAGCAGCACCGCGGCGGTCAGCATCGGAGCCCAGAACGCCAGCCCGCCCAGCATCCGCTTGAGCGAGAAGCCGTACTGGTTGGACGGGTTCATCAGCACCGCCGACAGCGGGACGCACAGCAGCAGGTAGCGCAGGTACAGCGGCCGGCCGGTCAGGGGATCGCGATCCTGCGGGTCTTCGGGCTCGCAGGGCCGCAGGTGGTGGATGGTGTGCCCCTCCTCCCAGTGGACCAGGTAGTTGGTGAAGAACATGCCCGCGGCGACGCGGCCGATCAGGCGGTTGAGGGCGCGCTGGCGCTTGCGGTCGCCCATGAGCACGAACATGTTGTGGCTGCACTCGTGGATGACCAGCACGAAGTGCCCGAGAAACACACAGGACAGCAGCGGAGCCACCACCAGCACATGCACCGCTGGCGGTACGACCAGCCCCAACGCGACCAACCCCACCGCCGCAGACCACAGCGCCGCCGCCCAGCCCACGTTGCGCAGATTGTGGGGAAGCGGCGCCTGCTTCATCGCATGGAACGCACCGCCAGCCGCCATGGCCTGCCGGATCCAGGCTGGCTTCCTGGGGTTCATTCGGACACTCCGGAGATGCCCCACGCACAGAAGACCGCGGGGTCCGCGCGAACACCGCGCGGCAGTGTATATCCGAATCCTCAACCCGGTCACCGTTGATGTCTGTGGTCGGGTGTCGACGGTCGGGCGTGGGCCTTCGGGGCTGCGCCCGAAGGGCCGTGGTGGAGGCGAGGCGTCTTCGCTGATCAGGAGCCTGGGGGGACTCAACTCAAGAAGCATCGCGCGCCGGCCGCCCACAGACAAGAGGGCACCAGGGATGCGCGGAGTGTCTTGTTGCATGGTGGACGGCGAAACACCGCCCGGCCTGTGCGCGGCCCGGGTTGAAGGCTGCCTCACCTCCACCATGGGGGTGGGGCGTAACCGGTGGCCCGCGACGTGGCCTGCTCAGCCGGCGACGTGTCCCCGCCAGGCGCGTGTGATCTCCGAGAGGGGCAGGTCGATGATCGGCGCGCCCGCCAGCCCGATGATCCGCAAGCGCGGCTCGTCCTGCACCCGGCCGATCCGCGCTGTCCCGACCTCGCACACCCGCTCCTCGAACGCCGCGCGGTGCTCCGGGGCCACCTCGATCACGAACCGCCCCAGTGACTCCGAGAACAGCGCCTCGCCGTCAGAGGTCACGCCGTCGCAGGGCAGCTCTGCCAGCGCCACCTCCGCGCCCCGCTCGCCGGCCAGGGCCATCTCGGCCAGCGCCACACCCAGCCCGCCCTCGGAGCAGTCGTGTACCGCGCGGACCAGACCCCCGCGGATGGCCCCGTGCAGCGCCCGCAGCGGCGGGAGGGGATCCGCGAGGGGCTGCGGCGCCCGCTGACCGAGCTGACCGTGTCGCCGCAGCCACGCTGACCCGCCCAGCTCAGGGCGGGTCACGCCCAGCACGTACAGCGCGTTCCCCGCGCTCTTGAGATCCATGGTCGTGGTCTCATCGACGTCGTCCACCCGGCCCAGCGCGCTGATCAGCAGCGTGCCCAGGATGGCCCGGCGCTCGCCGTCGGCGCCGGTCGTCTCGTTGTTCAGGCTGTCCTTTCCGCTGATGAACGGCGTGCGGTAGGCCAGCGCGGCGTCATGGCAGCCGCGCGCGGCCCGCACCATCCCCCCGAGGCGATCGGGCAGGGCGGGGTTCCCCCAGCAGAAGTTGTCCAGCACCGCGATCCGATCCGGATCGGCGCCGACCGCCACCGCGTTTCGGACCGCCTCGTCCAGCGCGGACCACGCCATGAGGTACGGGTCGATTCGGCCGTGGTGCGGGTTGATGCCCACCGACAGGACGGCACCCGGCACGGGCCAGTCGGCGGCCTCGGCGATCTCCAGCGGGACCACCACCGCGGCGTCCGAGGGCCCCCGATCCCGCGCGCCGGTGAGCGGACCCACCACGGTACCTCCCTGCACGAGGTGATCGAACGTGCGCAGGATGGGCTCCTTGCTGCGGATGTCCGGTGTGGCGAGCAACGCGAGCAGCTCCGCGCCCGCGTCGACCTCAGGCAGCACCGTCGGCGGGAGGTCCGGCGGATCCCAGCGCGCGACCAGGTGGCGCTGGGGTACTCCGTCGTGCAGAAACGCCATCTCCAGATCACCCATGACGGCGCCGTCGTGGCGAACCACCATCCGACGATCGCCGGTGAAACGCCCCAGGCAGGTGGCCTCCACCCCGTGAGCCGCGCAGACCGCCACCAGCCGCGACCAGCGGTCCGGCGGCACGGCCAGCACCATGCGCTCCTGCGCCTCCGACAGCCAGATCTCCCAGGGCTGCAGGCCGGGGTACTTCAGCGGCACCGTCTTCAGCTCGACGTCGGCCCCCAGCTCGGCGGCCATCTCGCCCACCGCCGACGACAGCCCGCCCGCCCCGCAGTCGGTGATCGCGGTGTACAGCCCCTCGTCGCGGGCGATCATCAGGGCGTCCAGCGTCATCTTCTCGACGATGGGGTGGCCGATCTGCACCGACGCGCCGGCGATCTCCCCGGTGGCCTCGGTCATCTCCATCGAGGAGAACGTCGCCCCCCGCAGCCCGTCGCGACCCGTCCGCCCTCCGACCACCACCACCAGATCACCCACTCGGGGCGCGCGAGGGTGGCTGCCTGTGGGCAGGACGCCGAGACAGCCGCAGAACACCAGCGGGTTGGCGAGGTAGCTGTCGTCGAACAGCACCGCGCCGCTGACCGTGGGGATCCCCATCTTGTTTCCGTAGTCGCCGATGCCCGCCACCACGCCATCGGCCACACGATCGGGATGGAGCACGCCCGCCGGGAGCGCCTCACGCGGAAGACCCGGAGGGCCGAAGCAGAGCACGTCGGTGCACGCGATGGGCCGCGCGCTC
Source organism: uncultured Enterobacterales bacterium (assembly GCA_964464515.1). Classification (GTDB taxonomy): domain Bacteria; phylum Myxococcota_A; class UBA796; order UBA796; family UBA2385; genus CAYXGP01. The sequence goes on along the minus strand of CAYXGP010000092.1, from coordinate 3,287 downwards.
ACGCCGATCACGTCGCGGATCACACCGCCCACGCCGGTGTTCGCGCCGCCGAACGGCTCCAGCGCCGAGGGGTGGTTGTGGGTCTCCACCTTGAAGGCCAGATCCCACCCTTCGGCGAACCCGATGATCCCGGCGTTGTCGACGAATACCGAGCGCAGCCAGTCCGGCGAGAGCGCCGCCGTCACGCCGCGGATGTACGTGTCGAAGATCGAGTCGATCTCGACGCGCTCCCCGGCGTCGGTCATGTCGATGCGGGCCTTGAAGGTCTTGTGGACGCAGTGCTCCGACCACGTCTGGGCGAGCATCTCCAGCTCCAGATCGGTGGGCTCGCGCCCCTGCTCCTGAAAGTGAGCGCGAATGGCGCGCATCTCGAGCAGGTCCATCGACAGCCGGCGCTCCGCGCTGATCGCCAGCAGTCCCGCGTCATCGGCGTCGCGCAGCGGCACGGGAGCGCAGCCGCCCGCGGCCATCGCGGGCGCCATCGCGGGGGGTGGTAGCTCCGCGTCGATCGTCCAGCGCTGGACCACCGGGTTCGCCAGCAGGCCGGTCGCGAGACGCGCCAGATCCGCGTCCGAGATCTCCCCGGTCAGGGTGTAGCGGTGGCCGGTCCCCGCCGCCTCCAGCCCGAAGCCCTGCGCGTTGGCCGCAGCGAGGAGGTTCTCTGCGACGGTGTCGGTGACGCCGGGCTGCGGACCGACCTCCACCAGACGTCCAGAGGAGCCACCGGCATCGCCATCAGAGGGCAGGCGCCGCCAGCGCGCCTCGGTCGCGACGCCGTCGGCGAGCAGCTCAGCCACGAGCCGCTCGATCTGCGCGTCGGTGAGATCTCCATGCAGAAAGTACAGGTCCGCCACGCAGACACGCGAGACGGCGGACACTCCCATGCGCCGCGCGCGCGCGCAGATCTGATCACCGCGGGGGTCATCCCCGCCTCGGGTGCCCACGTCGATACGGATGTTCATCTCTGTTACCTCCGGCCGGTTTCAGGGTCGCTGAATCCACATAAAAACCAACTCAGTGCGCGAAGTGACGCTCTCCGGTGAACACCATCGCCACCCCCAGACGGTTCGCCGCGGCGATCACCTCTTCGTCGCGGATGGAGCCGCCCGGTTGGATCACCGCCCGCACCCCCGCCGCCGCCGCATGCTCCAACCCATCGGCGAATGGGAAAAATGCGTCGGAGGCCAGCACCGACCCCGCAGCCTTCTCCCCAGCCTGCGCTGTGGCGATATCGACAGACTGCACGCGGTTCATCTGCCCCGCGCCGATCCCCACGGTCGCGCCATCTTTCGCCAGCACGATGGCATTGGACTTCACGTGCTTGACCGTCAGCCAGGCGAACGCCAGATCAGCGCGCTCCGCGGCGGTCGGGGGGCGCTCGCTGGCGACGGTCCAGCCCGCCGTGTCTGCGCCGCGGTCGTCGGCGGCCTGCACCAGCAACCCTCCGGGCATGCTCCGCAGCTTCAACCCCGTCGGCTCGCCCAATGCAGCGCCCTCGATGGGGAGCGCGCGCATCACGCGGCAGCGCTTCTTGCGACGGCCCAGCAGGGTCAGCGCCTCCTCGGTGAAGCCCGGCGCCGCGATCACCTCGACGAACAGGCGTCTCAGAGCGCGCACGAAGTCCCCGTCTACCGGGCGGTTCACCGTGACGATCGAGCCAAACGCTGACACGGGATCGCAGGCCAGGGCCCGCTCGAACGCCTGGACAGCGCTCTCACCCACCGCCAGCCCGCAGGGGTTGGTGTGCTTGACGACGGCCACCGCCGGCTGCGAGAACTCGGCGGGCATCGCCCAGGCCGCGGTGAGATCGACCAGGTTGTTGTAGCTCAGGGCCTTCCCGCCGAGCTGCTCGAACCGCGGCCCGGCGTCGGCCCAGCGATAGGCGGCGGCGGCCTGGTGGGGGTTCTCGCCATAGCGCAGGATCGCGTCGCGCTCAGCCGTGAGGTGGAGGGTCTGCGGCAGGCCGTCCGGGTCCACGCGCCCTCCCAACCACGTGGCGATGGCGGCATCGTAGCGGGCTGTGTGGCGAAACGCCTTGAGGGCCATCCGGCGCCGGAGCTCCAGATCGAGGCGATCGCTGTCGAGCGCGTCAGCCAGGGCGGGGTAGTCCGCAGGATCACAGGCGACGGTGCAGCGCTCGAAGTTCTTGGCGGCCGCCCGCAGCAGCGTGGGACCGCCGATGTCGATCTGCTCGATCACCGTCAGCTCGCTGAGCTCCAGCCCATCGCGGGCCCCGCTGAGGACGGTCTGCGCGAAGGGGTACAGGTTGCAGACCACCAGGTCGATCGGCCCCCAGCCCAGCGCGGCCAGCTCATCGGCATGCTCGGGGGTGTCCCGGGCCAGGATCCCGCCATGGATCGCCGGATGGAGCGTCTTGACGCGCCCACCCAGGATCTCGGGGGCGCCCGTGATCTCGCTGACGGCGCGGGCCGGGAGAGCGGCCGCCCGCAGGTGACGCAGGGTGCCGCCTGAGGCGATCAGCTCGAAGCCGAGCGCGTGCAGACGCTGACCGAGCGCGGCCAGGCCGGTCTTGTCTGAGACGCTGAGGAGGGCTCTGCGGGTCATGATGTGCTCCGGAGGTTCTCGCGCCCGAGGGCGGCGATGGCGTCGACCAGCAGACTGTGCTCGACGCGGTGGATGCGCGCGGTGAGGGTGGGCAGATCGTCGCCTTCCGCGATGGGCACGGGCGCCTGCGCGACCACCGGACCTGCGTCCACCTCTGCGACGACGTGGTGGACCATCACTCCGGTGTGGGTGACCTCCCCGCGCCGCCGCGCGGACAGCGCGCGGGGGATGGCGTCCTTGCCAGGGAACGCTCCGGGCAGCGCGGGGTGGAGGTTGATGACGGGGCAGCCCACCCGCTCGATGAAGGCCCGCGAGAGGATCATCATCCAGCCGGCCAGCACCACCAGGTCGGGCGAGAGGGCCGCGATCTCCGCGGCGAGGTCAGCGTCGTAGTCCGCCCGCGGTCGACCGGCGGCGCGGTAGGGGCCGAACGGACGGTAGCAGGCGGAGATCTCCGCGCGGCGGGCCCGCTCCAGGCCGAAGGCGGCGCGACGATTGGAGAACACCGCGACGACGTCGGCGTCCAGCCGCCCGCCGCGAGCGGCGTCGATGATCGCCTGCAGGTTCGAGCCGCTGCCGGAGATCAACACCACCAGCCGCTGCCTGTCTGCGCCCGCTGTCATTCCAGAATCCCTGTCATTCCAGAATCCCTGTCATTCCAGAATCCCTGTCATTCCAGAATCCCTGTCATTCCAGAATCCCTGTCATTCCAGAATCCCTGT